>JAKACN010000296.1 GCA_021821365.1 Pseudomonadota bacterium
AGTTTGATGAATGTCGTGCCCAGGTCTTCAAGCGTGACTGCGAAGCGCAATGCCGGGGATACCCGTGGTTTGAGCGCGCCGATTCGGACGCCACCCCACCACAAGAGATATCCCCACAACGCAATGTTGACCTGCCACAGCCGAGCCAGTACGTGCATTGCAGCTCTCCCTATTCGGGCAGATACGTATCAATCGGTTCCGGCATCACATGTCTCGCCGAATTCGGTAGATCAATGGCCCCTACACGGCAATGTGAACAACACTGGAAGCGACATCGAACTCCGGAAGAGGCAGAGCATTGGTTATGGATCCGTCGCTGTTCCACGTCGGGGCGCCGTTCGGGCTTAACAACCATGACGATGGTGCGGACCGTCCTGAGATGCGGCGGCAGACAGGTGCTTCCCGGGCGAGGCCTCGAACTTTTCGCGGTTTTCCTTCGATGAAAAGTAGTAAATGCGCCCTTGGTACATGGACGTGAGAGCGGTTTCCGGAATGACGCGTTCGCCGCTCACCGGATCCGTCGGGCCTTTTGCGTCACGAGTGTCATAGCCGATGTGGTCACTGTTGCGGTCAGGATGCCGGCCACTGCCCATGCCGCAAGCAATCCCGCCACGGCGCAGGAGAAGAAAGACGCCGACCACGAACACGATCCATATCCAATTCTGTAGGAGCCAGTTCATCGTAACCTCCTCGTTAAAGTGCGCGAGCGATGTCATGGTTCGGCGCAGCGTTGCGATGACCTGCGTGCGACACCGTCTTGCGGTCGTGAAGCTGATCTTGATTCTCTTATCTTAAGCATCGGAAGAACGTTGGAAAGATTCTAGATTGATCAAGATCAATTGCCGCTGAAATTCAGGTTACAGCGCGGGATTACGGATTTTCAATTTGATGACTCGGCACTTGCGTGAGCGTCGTTGACAAGGCGAACGTGTCACCTTTGTTCCGAATTATGCATGGTAGAGACCTGGGTGTTCGTCCCCTTAATTGCGGTGGAAAGCGCGGAAGAGAGGCGTCACCATCTTTTGAATATTTGACCTAGGTCATTTTGTCGGCTGCAAGGCGGCGCGAACATGGAAGATCCGGTCGCTGCCTGATGCGCGTCAGATGGAGTTTCTATAAGGGCGCGTGGAATGCCGTGCGCAGCAAATCGATCAACATGGATTTTCTGATCGCACTCGGCACAAGCGTCGCCTATTTCTACAGTGTCGCCGTGCTGTTCTTTCCGGAACACGCCGAAAGAGGCGGGCCGCGCAACTAATTCGCTCGGGAGGGCAAAGAGATGAAAAACGGCAGCGCCCCCTGGCGGAGTCTCGCTTGCGCCGGACTGCTCATGTCCGGCTGCCTGTTTTTTCCCATGTCGCTTGCTGAGGATCTGAACGGCCGCGAGATTCTCGACCGCGTCGAAAAGCTTTTGTGGGGAAAAACCGTCCAGGGCGACTACGAAATGACGATCAGAACGTCTCGCTGGCAACGGACACTATCCATGAAGATGTGGATGGAGCGCCCGTTGCGGTCGTTCGTGCGTATCACTGCGCCGGCGAAGGAAGCGGGTATCGGTTCGCTTCGCATCGGCAATGAGATGTGGAATTACCTGCCGGCTGTGGAGCGTACGATCAAGATACCTCCATCCATGATGCTGCAACCCTGGATGGGATCGGACTTTACGAATGACGATCTGGTCAAGGAAAGCAGTATCGTCAACGACTATACGCATAAGGCGAGCCTGGCCGGCGACATGAAGAGTGATGGTGGCGACGTGTATCGCATCGATTCCACTCCCAAGCCCGACGCGGCCGTCGTATGGGGAAAGATCGTCAACTGGGTGCGCAAGAAGGATTTCATTCCACTGAAGGAGGAGTTTTACAGCGAGCGGGGTGAGCTCATGCGCGTATTGTCCTTTTCCGACGTGCGGGCAGTCGACGGCAGGAGCATTCCGACGCGCTGGGAGATGCGCTCGATTGTCAAGGAGGGCAACGTGACGACTGTCCTGCTCAAGGACGCCGTATTCGACCGGCCGGTTAATGCAGAAATTTTCACTCAGAGGAATTTACAAAAGCGATGAACCCGGCAAACGACGCGATTGTCAGGATTGAACACGTCAGCAAGGTGTACAAGAAAGGCAACGTGGAAGTGCACGCGCTGCAAGACATCGACCTCGAGATCCGCAAGGGCGAATTCACCGCGCTGGTCGGCCCAAGTGGCTCTGGCAAGACCACCTTGCTCAATCTGATAGGCGGACTCGACACGGCGAGCGAAGGCAAGATTTGGGTGGGAGACCAGGAAATCGGCGCCTTATCGGCGAGCCAGCTATCCGATTTGCGGCTGCGCAAGATCGGCTTCGTGTTCCAGGAGTACAACCTGATCCCCGTCCTGTCCGCGCTGGAAAACGTCGAGTATGTGATGTTGCTGCAAGGGGTGCCAAGCGACGAGCGGCGCGAACGCTCTCTCGCTGTGCTGAGCGAGCTGGGACTGAAGGGGATGGAACATCGTCGACCCAATGAGCTATCGGGCGGGCAGCAGCAGCGGGTTGCTGTCGCGCGCGCCATTGTGTCGGAGCCATTGATCGTCTTGCCGGACGAACCGACAGCAAATCTGGATTCCGTGGCGGGGGCCGCCCTGCTTGATTTGATGCGCAAGCTGAATGAAACAAAAGGTACCACGTTCGTATTCTCGACGCACGACTCGATGGTCATGCAGCGCGCAAAACGGATAGTGCATCTGCACGACGGCCGTATCGTGTCGCAATAGGGAATGTCCATGGTGTTCTTCAAACTCGCCTGGCGCAACATCTTCCGCAATGCCCGCCGTTCCGTCATTGCCGTTACCGCCATTTCGATCGGCCTCGCATCTCTCATCTTTCTGTGGGCCTTCGTCGATGGTACGAACGATCAGATGGCCGAGAATTCCACACGCTATCTGGCCGGGCACATCCAGATCCATCGTCGCGGCTATCACGAGCTTCGCACCCTCGACCTGTTGCTTGATGACCCGGAAAGCACCGTGCGAAAGTTGCGTGCCCAGCCCAATGTTCTCGCTGTCACCCAGCGGCTGGAAGGCAGTGCGCTGCTCAGCCTGGGAGACAAATCGCGCGGCGTGATGGTCGTGGGCGTCGACCCGGATCAGGAAACAAAGGTCACGACACTATCGCAAGCGGTGCGGGCCGGGCGATACCTGCGTTCTGGCGACGGCAATGCCATTCTGCTTGGCGCAAGCACTGCTGCGTCACTGAAGGCGCAGGTCGGGGCCGAAGTGGTGCTGGTAACACAAGCCGCGGACGGTTCGGTTGGCGCAGGGCGTTATCTGGTGCGGGGAATCTTTGATACCAAAATGGATATGCTGGATGGCAGCTACGTCTTCCTCCCGCTCGCCGCTGCACAGGAATTGTACGCGGCTGGTTCCGCAGTCACGGCGATCGTAGGCCGGCTCGACAGCCGTCGCGCTACAGACGCAGTGGTCGCTACGATGTCCGGTCAGTCGGCGCAAGGGCAGGAGATCCTCGGTTGGGAGAAACTGCTTCCCACTGTCGTGCAATCGACGAAATTTCACGAAATCGTGGCGTATATCCTGTTGTTGATTCTGTTTGTGGTGGTCGCGGTCGGAATCACGAACACAGTGCTGATGGCCGTCATGGAACGCACCAGGGAATTTGGCGTGGTCATGGCGCTCGGGACGCGGAAGACACAGGTCGTGCGCCTGATATTCTACGAAGCCTGCCTGCTGGCGGTAGCCGGCCTTCTCATCGGAGGGACGATCGGATTGTCGGCCACCCAGTATTTCGCGGTGAACGGCATCCACCTGGAGCGCTATAGCAAGGCAATGGAATCCATGCCCGGGTTGACGGGTACCGTTTTCCCCATGCCGAGAGCGGATCGCACCTTCCTTCTTTCCCTTGTTGTGTTCATCACTGCGATCATTGCGGCGCTTTACCCGGCGTGGCGAACGGCATCCTTGCGCCCAGTGGATGCGATACGCGGCCTGATAGCCACCTTGTCGGGCCCGATCTGGCTGCGAAGGGCAGGCGCTTCAGGCAGAAGCGAGCATTGGCCGCTGTTCTTCAAGATCGCCGGACGCGGCATCATGCGCAATCCCCGTCGCACTTTATTGACCATTTCCGCCACTTCGTTCGGGCTGGCCGCCTTCATTTTTCTGTACAGTTTCGTTGAAGGTTACTTCAGTCAGATGATCGACAATTCGACCGGCTATGTCACGGGCGACCTGCAAGTCCAGCACCGGCTGTTCCGGCAGGAGATGGTGCCGGAGCTGTCGCTGCGGCAGCCTTCACAACTTCTGCAAGAGCTGCGGCGACAGCCGCTCGTCGCCGCAGCCGCGCCGCGCGTGCAGGCACAGGTCCTCATCAGCAGCGCCGCGAAGTCCGAAAACATCATGTTGCTCGGAATTGACCCCGAATCCGAGCGCAAGGTTACGTTTATCGAGCGTACCGTCAGGCAGGGCAACGGCCTGCAGCCCGGGCAGGACCGGGACATCATGCTGGGCCGCAAACTCGTGGACAAGCTTGGTGTCCGCCTGGGCGAGAAGGTGGTCATTATGACCCAGAACGCGGAGGGTTCTGTCGGCTCCGCGGCATTCCGCGTGAGCGGAATTTTTGAAACGGAAAGCGAAGCGTTCGACAATGCCATCGGATTCATCAGTTTGCGCGCCGGGCAGTCGCTCTTGTCACTCGGCGACGACATTTCTACCATTGCCGTGCGCTTGACCGACCGCGATCAACTTGAAGTAATCAGGCCCGTCTTGCAACGCACACTTGCGCGGACGCCATATGTCGTGGTTTCCTGGCAGGAGTTGCTTCCCGAAGTTTCCCAGATCATCGATTACGTCAGGGTGAACCTGAACCTGGTGCTCGGCATCGTCTTTCTCGTCGTGGCGATGGGAGTGATGAACACCTTGCTGATGTCGGTCATGGAGCGCACACATGAATTCGGTGTCATGATGGCGCTTGGCACAAAGCCGGGCCAGATCGTCCGGCTGGTGCTGTATGAATCGGTCGTGCTGGCAGCGGCGGGAAGCCTGCTGGGATACCTGCTGGGTTTCTTGCTCGTGCAGTATCTGGCCGTCCGCGGCATCAATCTGTCCGCATACACCAATGCGCTCCAGACTATTCCCGGACTGACCAGCATCATCTATCCGCGGCTGAACAACATCCGTTTGCTGGTGCCTCTGGGTCTCTTGCTCGTCGTCAGTGCGATGGCGGCGTTCTATCCTGCGTGGCGCGCGGCGAAGCTCCGGCCGGTGGAAGCCATTCGTCATGCGTAGTGGATCATGTCTGGTGTTGCTATGGGTGCTGGTCGGTGCGGCCGCCACAGTCGGCAGAACGTCCGGCGCGCAACCCAGTGAACCGGTAGAACCGGCCCCATTGAAGTTGAGTGGTTATT
>JAKACN010000047.1 GCA_021821365.1 Pseudomonadota bacterium
ACCGGAGGTGGTTTCGACGCCCGGCGTGACATGCACTTCCGGATGGCCGGCGGTCTTCGAATGCAGCTGACGGAAATTCTTGAGTTCCTCCATCGGCAGGTCGTAGCCGGTCAGATGCAGCAGCGCGTAATGCAGCATGGAGCCGTGGCCATTGGAGACGACGAAACGGTCGCGATTGATCCAATGCGGATTGGACGGATTGTGCCGATAATGCTTCGCCCAGAGTGCGACTGCGATTTCTGCCATGCCCATCGGCATGCCGGGGTGGCCCGAATTTGCCTTCTGTACTGCATCCATTGCCAGCGCGCGGATCGCATTGGCCATCTTGTCGGTCGGGAGAGAGGAAGTCATGTCAAATCAGAGTGTGTGGCGGGTCTTGGTGCTGACTCCGGTTCGGCGTGGAAACGGAGGGTGCAAAGCCCGATATTTTACCAGACTGAACCGTCCGGATTTAAAATCGGGGATTGACAATTGCTAACATGGACGACATGCCAATCCATCGCCCGCCGCACGCTTTGCGCCAGGAACCGCGGCCCGGCCGTGAAACCATTGCCGTTTTTGAAACACGGCGCTCTCCCGTCGCCCGATAAGCCCATGCCGCGCTTCTTCTGCCCATTTCCGCTCACGGTCGGCGCCATCGTCACCCTGCCCGAGCATGTCTCGCACCACCTTCATGTTCTGCGCCTCTGCGCCGGCGACACGATTACGCTTTTCAATGGCGACGGCGGCGAATACGCCGCAACCCTGGCCGTGCCCGACCGGAAGCGCGCCACCGCCGAGGTCAAAACGTTTTCGCCGCGCGACGTGGAATTGCCTTATGCGATCACCCTCGCGCAAGCCCTGCCCGAGGGGGCGAAAATGGACTGGATCATCGAGAAGGCGGTGGAACTGGGCGCGGCAGCTATCCAGCCGATAGCCTCGCGGCGCTGCGTAGTGCGCCTGTCGGCCGAACGCGCTGCCCGGAAGATGGAGCATTGGGAAGGCATCATTGCCTCCGCTTCCGAACAGTGCGGCCGCAACCGCCTGGCCAATTTGTGCGAGCCGGTCGAGTTCGGCGAATGGATCCGTCAGCAGGACCTGCATCGCCGCATCCTCCTGTCGCCGCGCGGCGAGCAGTCGCTGTCCGACTGGGCGCGGCATCATCCGCCGCAGGCAGTGGCATTGCTGATCGGCCCGGAAGGCGGATTCACGGACCAGGAAGAAGCCAGTGCGATCGCGCGCGGTGTGCTGCCGCTGTCGATGGGAGCGCGCGTGCTGCGCACTGAAACGGCCGGCCTGACCGCGGTGGCCGCGTTGAACGCCGTGTGGGGCGAAATCTGAGGGCAGTTAAGCCGAAATCAAACAAGCCGCCGATTCCTGCCCGCAAACCGGCCATTTCTTCTATGGTGACAGCTTTATCCATCCAAGCGGAGATGCACCATGGGTATCCTGGACAAGGCTTTCGAAATGCTCGGCGACAACCATCTGCCGATGATGGATGCAAAAACACGCTTGCTGCAGGCCGCTCTCGCATTGCTGGCCAACAATGGACAGACCGGCGGATTGCATGGATTGGTGGAACGCTTCCAGGAAGCCGGTTTGGGCAACGTCATTGCTTCATGGATCGGTTCCGGCCCCAATGCGCCGATCACCACCGAACAACTGCATCAGGTGCTCGACGAAGGGCAATTACGGCAAATCTCCGAAGAATCGGACCTACCCGAAGACGAGACCGCGGATCGCCTGCGCCAGATGCTGCCGGACCTGGTGGACAAGCTGACTCCCACGGGCCACATCCCGCCGGGCGGGCTGGGCAACATGAGCTCCCTGCTGGACCACTTCCTCGGCCGATTCCAGTAAGCGCGAAACACGGACGCCGGTTGTCGCGGAGCGGCGATTTCCGCGACAATGGTCGTCATGCAATGGCTTCGTCAACTTTTCCGCCGCGACCACCCGCGTATTCCGGCACCGCTCTGGCGGGACTGCGTTTCGCATCTTCCTTTCCTGCATCGCCTGTTGCCGCAGGATCTCGATCGGTTGAAATCCCTGTCGGAAGCGCTGCTCGCGCGAAAGACCTTTACCGGTGCGGCGGGATTTGAACTGAGCGACGCCATCGCCGTCATGATCGCCGCACAGGCCGCCTTGCCGGTGCTCAACCTCACGCTCGATCTGTATGCCGACATGGCCGGCATCATCGTTTATCCCTCGGCGTTCGTGATTCCGCAGAGCGAACTGGACGAAGCCGGCGTAGTGCATGAATGGCATGAACCTGCGACCGGCGAAGCGATCGCCCTCGGCGGCGCGGTGGTCTTGTCATGGGAGGATGCACAGGATCACGGCGCGCCGGGCTACAACGTTGTCATCCACGAGTTCGCGCACAAGATCGACATGGGCAACGGCAGCGCGAACGGCTGCCCGCCCTTTCTTGCCGCCTATCACCAGGACATCAATCCCCGGCTCTGGCAACAGGCATTTTCGGAGGCTTTCGCGGATTTCGTGCATCGCGTCGACGATCTGGACGCGCGGCTGCCGGAAGATTTCAATGACACCAGCGAAGCGGATGCTGCCCGGTACGATGAATTGTTCGGCGTATTGCCATTCGATCCGTACGCGGCACGGCATCCGGCGGAATTCTTCGCCGTCGCCTCCGAAGCGTTTTTTGTCCTGCCGCAACCTCTGGCGGAGGACTATCCGGAAATCTATCGCCTGTTGGCAAGCTATTACCAGCAGGATCCCCTCTCGCAGTCGGCACGGTAGAACTCCCATGCCCGGATATCGAGGCCTTGCACGAAAGAAAACCGGTCGAAAGCGCTTATAATCGTATGTTTTTCGACGGCTTCTCTGGACTGCCCTGCATGAAGGTATTTCGCGGACTTCCCAATGCTGCGTCGCGCGCGCCCTGTGCGCTGACCATCGGCAACTTCGACGGCGTGCATCGCGGCCATCAGGCGCTTCTGGCGCGCGTGCGCGATGCAGCCACCAGGCTCAAGGTCGAAGCGGCGGTGATGACGTTCGAACCGCATCCTCGCGAATTCTTTGCACATCTCGCCGGCGACATTTCCAAGGCGCCGGCGCGCATCGCGAACCTGCGCGACAAGCTGCAGGCGTTGTCCAACGCCGGTGTGGACCGCGTGATCGTCGAACATTTCAATGCCCATTTTGCATCGATGTCCCCACAGGACTTCATCGAAAAGGTGCTCGTGCAGGGTTTGCACGTGAAATGGCTGATGGTGGGTGAAGACTTCTGCTTCGGCGCCAGGCGCGCGGGCAATGTCGCACTGCTGATGGAAGCCGGCAAAAGGTTTGGTTTCCATGTCGAAGCCATGCCGACCGTCACCAACGGCGGCACGCGCATTTCCTCCTCGGCGGTGCGCGGCGCGCTGGCCGGCAGCGATTTCGGGCTTGCGGCACGACTGCTCGGGCATCCTTACTCCATCTCCGGCCACGTCATCCATGGCAAGAAGCTGGGACGCACCATCGGCTTCCCCACCCTGAATCTGCGCATCGCCCACAAACGTCCGGCGCTCGCCGGCATCTTCGTGGTCGAGGTGCGCGGCCTCGCCGACAAGCCCTTGCCCGGCGTCGCCAGCCTCGGCGTGCGGCCCACGGTGGAAGACAGCGGCCGCGTGCTTCTCGAAACCTATGTGTTCGATTATGGCGAGCCGTGCTACGGCAAGGTGGTGCATATCGATTTTCTCAAGAAGCTGCGCGATGAAGAAAAGTATGTCGACCTGCCGACATTGACCGCTGCCATCGAGCGCGACGCGCAACAGGCGCGCGACTTCTTCAAGGAACGCGAGGCCCATGCCGTGTCCGCCACCGACCGAATTTGACGATCGAACATGCGCCATCCTGTTTGATCCACCGAATTTTTACGATTGAAACCATCATGTCAGAGCAAAAAAACAAGTATCCGGTCAACCTCACCGAAACCGCTTTTCCGATGCGCGGCGACCTCGCCAAGCGCGAGCCGAAGTGGGTGAAGGAATGGCAGGACAAGAAGATCTATGAACGCATCCGCAAGGCCTCGGCCGGCCGCCCCAAGTTCATCCTGCACGACGGTCCGCCGTATGCGAACGGTGACATCCACATCGGCCACGCAGTCAACAAGATCCTGAAGGACATGATCGTCAAGGCGCGCAACATGGAAGGCTTCGACGCGCAGTACGTGCCGGGCTGGGACTGCCATGGCATGCCAATTGAAATCCAGATCGAAAAACAGTATGGCAAGCACCTGCCGACCGCCGAAGTGCTCGCGAAGTCGCGTGCCTACGCGTCCGAGCAGATCGAGCGCCAGAAAAAGGACTTCATCCGCCTCGGCGTGCTCGGCCAATGGGACCGTCCGTACAAGACGATGGACTTCGGGAATGAAGCAGACGAGATCCGCGTGCTCGGCAAGATCCTCGAGAAAGGCTACGTCTATCGTGGTCTGAAACCGGTGAACTGGTGCTTCGACTGCGGCTCCGCACTGGCGGAAGCGGAGGTCGAATACCAGGACAAGCGCGATCCGGCGATCGACGTCGGTTTCCCGTTTGCCGAACCCGACAGGATCGCGCATGCCTTTGGCCTCGACAAGCTGCCGACCGACAAGGGCTATGCGGTGATCTGGACCACTACGCCGTGGACCATTCCCGCCAACCAGGCCCTGAACGTGCATCCGGATCATCGCTATGCACTGGTGCAGTCCGAGCGCAAGGGCGAAAGCATCCTGCTGCTGCTCGCGGTGGAACTCGTGAATGCCTGCCTGGAACGCTACGGGCTGGACGGCAAGATCATCGCCACCGCGCCCGGCGAAGCGCTGGCGATGCTGAAGTTCAGGCATCCCTTCGCCAACGCGGACAAGGGTTACGATCGTTTTTCGCCGATCTATGTCGGCGACTATGTCACGCTCGACACCGGTACCGGCATCGTGCACTCCGCGCCCGCTTACGGCCTGGACGACTTCCAGTCCTGCAAGGCGCATGGCATGACCGATGAGGAAATTCTCAAGCCGGTGATGGGCGACGGCAAGTACGCCTCCTGGCTGCCCTTCTTCGGCGGCATGACCATCTGGGAAGCGTCGAAGCCGATCTGCGAAAAGCTGGACGAAGTCGGCTCGCTGTTCAAGCTGGTGATGTTCGAACACAGCTACATGCACTGCTGGCGCCACAAGACGCCGATTATCTATCGCGCCACCTCGCAATGGTTTGCGGGCATGGATGTAGCGCCGAAGGACGGCGGACCGACGCTGCGCGAAACCGCGCTGGACGGCATCGAAGCGACCGCGTTCTACCCCGGCTGGGGCAAGGCGCGCCTGCACGGCATGATCGCCAATCGTCCCGACTGGACGCTGTCGCGCCAGCGCCAGTGGGGCGTCCCGATGGCCTTCTTCGTGCACAAGGAAACCGGCGAGCTGCATCCGCGCACGCCGGAGCTGCTGGAAGCGGTAGCGAAGCTGGTGGAAAAGAATGGCATCGAAGCCTGGCAGGCACTCGACCCGAAAGATCTGCTCGGCGCCGATGCCGAAACGTACGTGAAGAACAAGGACACGCTCGACGTCTGGTTCGACTCCGGCTCCACGCATCAGACCGTGTTGCGCGGCTCGCATGCGGCGGAATCGCATTTCCCGGCCGATCTCTACCTGGAAGGTTCGGACCAGCATCGCGGCTGGTTCCACTCCTCGCTGCTGACCTCGTCCATGCTCAACGGCCAGCCGCCCTACAAGGCGCTGCTCACGCACGGCTTCGTGGTCGACGGCGAAGGCAAGAAGATGTCCAAGTCGAAGGGCAACGTGGTCGCGCCGCAAAAGGTTTCCGACACGCTGGGCGCGGAAATCCTGCGCCTGTGGGTGGCCTCGACCGACTATTCCGGCGAACTCTCGATCTCCGACGAAATTCTCAAGCGCGTGGTGGAAGCCTATCGCCGCATCCGCAATACCCTGCGTTTCCTGCTGGCGAACACTTCGGACTTCGATCCGAAAAAGGATGCGGTTCCGCTCGCAGAGCTGGTCGAAATCGACCGCTACGCGATCGCCCGCATGGCGCAATTGCAGGCCGAGATCCTGCAGCATTTCGAGGTGTATGAGTTCCATCCGGTGGTGGCCAAGCTGCAGATGTACTGCTCGGAGGACCTCGGCGGCTTCTATCTCGACATCCTCAAGGATCGCCTCTACACCTGCGGCACGACTTCGAAGGCGCGCCGCTCCGCGCAGACCGCGATCTGGCACATCACCCAGGCATTGCTGCGCGTGATGGCGCCGATGCTTTCCTTCACGGCGGAGGAAGCATGGGCAGTTTTCGCGGGCAAGGATGCCTACGAAGAAAGCGGCGAGACCATCTTCACGCAGGTGTACTATGCGCTACCGGAAGTTGCCGATGCGGCGGGCCTGCTGGACAAGTTCGGTGCGCTGCGCGAACTGCGCGCCAATGTGACGAAGCAACTGGAAGAGGTGCGCGTCGCTGGCGGTATCGGCTCGTCGCTGCAAGCGGAAGTGGAAGTCAAGGCGAGCGGCGACAAGTACGCCTTGCTGAGCAGCCTGGGCGATGACCTGAAGTTCGTCTTCATCACCTCGCAAACCAGGGTGACGAAAGTTGCCACCGAAGCCGAAGAAGCAGTCATCGTTACGCCGTCGTCGAACCAGAAGTGCGAGCGCTGCTGGCATTACCGCGCCGACGTGGGCTCGCATGCCGAACATCCCGGCATTTGCGGACGCTGCGTGAGCAACCTGTTCGGCAGCGGGGAAGCCCGGACCTTCGCTTGAGCCACTGCGCATTCCTGCGTTGAACGCGCAGGCATGCCATTCAACTGAGTCAACATGGCAAAACAAAAAAGTTTCAAGAGCCTTTCTGCAAGCCAAAGCAGCAGCCTGACACCGTGGCTCGGCATTGCGGCCATCATCATCCTGATCGACCAGATCAGCAAGGTCGTCATGAGCAGGCTGTTCGCCTTCGGCGAATCGCGTCCCGTGACCTCCTTCTTCAATCTTGTCATGGCGCATAACAAAGGCGCCGCCTTCAGCTTCCTTGCCAGCCAGTCCGGTTGGCAACGCTATGTCTTCACGGGCATCGCGATCGCGGCGGTAGTCTTCATCGTCTATCTGCTCAAACGGCATGCCGGCCAGCGAATGTTCTGCTGGGCACTCGCGATGATCCTCGGCGGCGCCATCGGCAACCTGATCGATCGCATCGTGTACGGACACGTGATCGACTTCCTCGATTTCTACGTCGGCACCTGGCATTGGCCGGCATTCAACGTAGCGGACATGGCCATCGTCGGCGGTGCCGGCCTGTTCATCCTTGACGAATTGAGGCGCGTGGGTAAGTAAGGCCTTTCTTCTTTGTTAAACTAGGCGCGACTGCGCCCCGTCCTCCCTGGCAGGTGGCGATGGAACTCGCAACAAGACGACAACTGGAGGCCTCATGGATCTCGCTGGCAAAAGAATCGTTCTCGGCATGACCGGCGGCATTGCCTGCTACAAGATCGCGGAATTCACACGTCTGCTGACCAAGGCCGGCGCATCGGTCCAGGTGGTCATGACCCAGGCTGCAACGAAGTTCATTACGCCGGTCACCATGCAGGCGTTGTCCGGCCATCCCGTGTATACCGACCAATGGGATGCGCGCATCGACAACAACATGCCGCACATCGATCTCAGCCGCGAGGTGGATGCCATCGTGATCGCCCCCTGCTCCGCGGATTTCATGTTCAAGCTCGCGCATGGCGCTTGCGACGATCTGCTATCCACCTTGTGCGTGGCGCGGCCGATGACCCTGCCGCTGCTGGTGGCGCCCGCCATGAATGTCGAGATGTGGCAGAACGCGGCCACGCAGCGCAACGCAGCGCAGCTCAGGACGGACGGCATCGCCATCCTCGGGCCCGATGCGGGTGAACAGGCCTGTGGCGAGATCGGCATGGGCCGCATGCTGGAACCCGAACAGCTGCTCGAAGAGGTGATTGCATCGTTCCATCGCAAGATCCTCGCCGGAAAGCGCGTGCTGCTGACGGCAGGCCCGACCTTTGAACCGATCGACCCGGTGCGCGGCATCACCAATCTTTCGTCCGGCAAGATGGGTTATGCCATCGCCCGCGCAGCGCGTGAAGCGGGCGCGGAAGTGACGCTGGTTTCAGGTCCGACGGCATTGACGACGCCTTATGGCGTGCACCGCATCAACGTGCAGACCGCACAACAGATGCATGACGTAGTGCTGTCCCATGTCGACGGACAGGACGTGTTCGTCGCCGTGGCGGCGGTCGCCGACTGGCGCGTGAAGAATGCGAGCAAGCAGAAGCTGAAGAAGACCGGCGAACACGATATTCCGCATCTCGAGTTCGAGCAGAACCCGGACATTCTCGCCTCGGTCGCCGCGCTGCCCGCGAAACCGTATTGCGTCGGATTCGCCGCCGAGTCGGAGAACCTTCTGCGCTACGGCGAGGAAAAACGGCAGAAGAAAGGCGTTCCGCTGCTGGTAGGGAATATCGGCCATCAGACCTTCGGCAAGGACGAGAACGAACTGGTGCTGTTCGACGACAAGGGAAACAAGCGCCTGCCGCGCGCGGACAAACAGGACCTGGCGCGCCAGCTCATTGCAGAAATCGCCGCACGCATCTGATCCGTGCCCAGCTGTATCTTTTTGTAACCCCCGTCCAGCGTTGCGGGCGACTCACTTTATCCTAATTGTCCATGAAAACCATCGCAGTCAAGATTCTCGATCCCCGCATGAAAGAGCAATTGCCGGCCTATGCCACGCAAGGCAGTGCCGGCCTGGACCTGCGCGCCTGCATCGAGGCGCCGCTGACCATCCATCCCGGCGAGACGCACCTGATCCCGACCGGTCTTGCCATCCATATCGGCGACCCGCGCTACGCCGCCATGATCCTGCCGCGCAGCGGCATGGGACACAAGCACGGGATCGTGCTCGGGAACCTCGTGGGGCTGATCGACTCGGATTACCAGGGGCAGTTAATGATCTCGACATGGAATCGCGGACAGGCGGCCTTCACGCTCAATCCGATGGAGCGTCTGGCGCAATTGGTGGTTGTCCCGGTACTGCAGGTCGGTTTCGACGTCGTCAACGAATTCGACGACAGCGAGCGCGGCGCCGGTGGATTTGGCAGCACCGGAAAACACTGATCGGAAGGACAGCATCATGCGACTTGCCCCGCAAGGCTTGAAAGAGACGGCAACTCGAAAGCAACTCCTGTTGCTGCCGGTCGCCATGCTGCTCGCCGCCTGCGCCACCACCGTAGCGCCGCCGGGGGCAGAGCCGACGGCGGAGCCCGCCGCCCAGGTTGCGCAACAACCGCCGGTGACCGTCAGCCCGGCCGAGCTGCAGGCCCTGCAATCGCTGGTATCGCTGCAGGACCGTCTGTATCGGGTGGCGGCGCCGCTCCTGGTCAACAATTCCGAACTCTGCAAGAACAATGCGCGCAATCTGCTCGGCTTCACCGCGAAGACGAGATATTCCTACTCGGCGGATTATGTGAACGCCGCGCAAAAGGCGCTCGGCCTGGATGACCGCCTTCAGGTGATGGGGGTCCTTCCGGGCAGCGGCGCGGCCCGGGCCGGTGTGCGTCGCGGAGACGTCCTGCTGGCCGTGGAAGGCAAACCGATGCCGCAGGGGGAAAATGCCGAGCGCGACGCGGCGGCGGTGCTGGCCCCGCTGGTCACCGACCGAACTGGCGTGAACATTACCGTCCTGCGCAATGGCTCGACCATGACCCTGAACGTTCCGCTGACTTATGCCTGCGCATATGGCGTGGAACTGGGCAACGCGGACACCGTGACAGCGTATTCCGACGGCTATCGGGTGCTGATCACGCGCGGCATGATGAACGCCGTGCGCTCCGACGATGAACTGGCTTACGTCATCGCGAAGGAAATGGCGCATAACGCGCTGGCGCATGCGGTCCGGCAGAAAATGAGCGCGACCGTCGGCGGCATCATCGACAATCTGCAACGCGCGCATCCGGACATGAGCAGCATGGTCGGTCTGGCGGGCATCAAGCCGATGCCCGCGTCCCTCGATGGCATGGCGGACAAACTGGCGCTTTTCATGCTTGCACGGGCCGGTTACGACCTTACGCAGGTCGTCCCATTCTGGAAGCGCATGGCAAGTCAGTACCCGCCCACCGTGATGAATGCCTACACGGCCATGCACCCCGCCACGAATTATCGTATTGCCACGATGGAGAAGACGCTCAAGGAAATCCACTCAAAGCTGGCGAGCAAACGCCCGCTGCTGCCATAGCCGCCCCGCCGTAACCTCCATTCCGCCCGCGCTCACGCGGGCGGTGCCTGCATAGTTCTTCGGATTCCTCCGCCACAGGCGGAATCCTGTCTGAATCCTCTCTCTTCCACCTCGCCCCTCCCCAGGATCGATGTCATTGGGCGTCCCGCCTGATGCCGGAGTCATGATTGCCAAAACAATCATGTTGCCCCCCGTCCGCAGCAGAAAAAATTAAAACATCGATCAAATCTCTTTCAAATACGAATGCGAACGGTTATCATTTACTGAGTTACCGCAAACAAATTCCTTATCCGACATTCAAGACCAAGGAGTCACCAATGCCCGCAGCCCTGCCCAATGCCACTCTCAAACACGTCGTTCTTGCACTCGGCCTTACGGCTGCCCTCAACGTCCATGCCGTCGAATATCCGATCGGTTCCCCGCAGCAGCGATTCGGCATGGAAGTCGCTGCCGTCTACCTGCAGCCGGTCGTCATGGAACCGGACGGCATGATGCGCAAGGCCGAGGAGTCCGACATCCATATCGAGGCTGACATCAAGGCGCTGGGCGGCAATCCCAATGGCTTCGAAGAAGGCGCCTGGATTCCGTATCTCGTCGTGAAATACGAAGTCAGCAAAGCCGGCTCGAACCAGAAGGCCAGCGGCGAATTCATGCCCATGGTCGCCAATGACGGCCCGCATTACGGCGACAACATCAAGCTGTTCGGCCCGGGCAAATACCACGTCAAGTACACCATCCTCCCTCCCTCCGAAAACCAGCACGCGCATTTCGGCCGGCATACCGACCGCCTCACCGGCGTACGCCCTTGGTTCAAGCCGTTCGACGTCGAATATGACTTCACCTACGTCGGCATCGGCAAGAAAGGCGGTTACTGATCCATGATCCCGCGCCTGAAACTGAAGCCGCTGACCGTCGCCGTCGGGCTCATCTGCGCTGCGCAGGGCGCCCTCGCCCAGACCTCGCAAGCCGACCTGGTGAAGCTGATTGAAAAGCTGAATCAGCGCATGGAACGTCTTGAGCAACGCAATGCCGTCCTGGAACAGGAATTGCGCACCAGCCGCGCACAACAGCAGGCAATTTCCGACGCCGAGACGGAAAAGCGCCTGCAGGCGCTGGAACAGCACAGGGAAAGTATTGCGAAAGGGCTGGAAAACGACACCATCAGCGAAAAGGAACCCGAACTGACCAGCCGGCTGAAAGCCGTCGAGATGCAGGCGCAGGACATGCAGCACGCCGTGAAAAAGGTCGGCGCGCTGGATGGCATCAGCGCAGGTTTCAGCTTGACCACGGTCGCGCAGCGGCCCACGGACGCACCGGGTTTCGGCAGCCAGCTCAACTACCGCGCGGATGCCACCGTCAGTCTGCCGCTCGAGCCGATCGGCGATGTCGAGCACAAGGTGTTCGCACACGTGCGCATCGGTCAGGGCGCCGGCCTGAACGACATCCCCGTCTTCGCGAGGCCGAACTCCACCGCTTTCAGGGTAGGGTCCCTGCCTTTCGACGACTCCGTTGCGCTCCTGGCAGAGGCCTGGTACCAGGCAGACATTCCGCTGCCACTGGGCGGTTTCAAGCCACGTTCGAAGGAAAAGCTGGAGGTGACCTTCGGCAAGATGGACCCCTTCGTTTTCTTTGACCAGAATACCGTGGCCGGGGACGAATCGCGCCAGTTCCTCAACACCGTCTTCGTGCACAACCCGCTGCTGGACGCCGGCGGCGATATTGGCGTCGATGCCAACGGCTTCACGCCAGGCCTGCGGTTTTCGTACGTCAACGGCAGCAGGAAACCGGAAACCTGGCGCGCGTCGCTGGGGTTGTTCGGTTCCGGCGCAAAAGGGTCGAACTACGAGCGCAGCCTCTCCGCGCCGACCATCATGCTGCAGGCGGAAACCGAACAGCGCCTGTTCGGCGGGCTCGTCGGAAATTACCGCGTGTACGCATGGAGCAACCCGCAGGCCGGCCATTTCGATACAAGCATCACCAATACCGAAAGGCATAACGGCTGGGGCATCTCGGTCGATCAGCGTATCGGCGATGGCGTGACACTGTTCGGGCGCTACGGCCATCACATGCGCGGACAGGCACGGTTCGACCGGGCGTTGACGGTGGGCGGCGAACTGAACGGTTCCTACTGGGATCGCGGCGGTGACGCATTGGGCCTGGCTGCCGGCTGGCTGAGGACAAGCAAGGCATATCGCAGCTTTGCCGCCGTCGACTCCTCGGAACGCGTCGCCGAGGCCTACTACCGCTATCGCATCAGCAAGCAGTTCGACTTGTCGCCGAACTTCCAGTACATCAGCCATCCCGGCGGCGACAGCAGCGTCGAGGCGATCAAGGTCTTCGGCCTGCGCGCCCAACTGACTTATTGAGGTATCCGATGCGAGCACTTGCTTCCCGATTGTCCGGCATCCTGCTGGCCGCAGCCGCGCTCCTGGCGGCGGCATCGGCGTTTGCCGGCGACCTGCCGACTCTCAATCTCGCGATCCGCGCCGGGCGCTTCATCCCCGAAACGCTGGAAGTGCCGGCGAACATCAAGTTCCGCCTGCTGATCAGGAACGAAGGCCCCGGTGCCGAGGAATTCGAAAGCGCCGACCTGCACAAGGAAAAGGTGCTGGCGCCGGGCGCGTCCAGCTTTCTCATTTTCCAACCGCTCAAACCCGGCACCTATACCTTCTTCGGCGAATTCAATCCGAAGACTGCCCAGGGCCGCATGATTGCGAAATAGGTCCGACATGCATGAGCACTCCGTCTCATCCGTTCGCGTCGACGGCATCCGCCCGCCGGTCCGCACCTCCGGTTTTGTGGCGCGGCTCGGTAGCGCGATGCAGCGGAATCGACGCGCCATCCTCGCGATCCAGTGGGTAGTCGTCGTCTTCTATCTGCTCCTGCTGGTGATCCCTGCCCTCTTGCCGCTGCCGCCCGAGGATGCACACATCTACAGCAACCTGCGCCTGTTCGCGCAATTCATGTTCTGGGGCATCTGGTGGCCGCTCGTGATGGTGAGCACCATGCTGCTGGGGCGCGTCTGGTGCGGCGTGTTCTGTCCGGAAGGCGCGCTCACCGAGATGGCGAGCCGGCACGGACTGGGACGGCCCATTCCGCGCTGGATGCGCTGGGGCGGCTGGCCATTCGTCGCCTTCGTCTGCACAACGGTGTATGGCCAGCTGGTAAGCGTGTATGAATATCCGCAAGCGGCATTGCTGGTGCTGGGCGGATCGACCGTCGCGGCGGTCGCGGTCGGCTTCATCTACGGCAAGGGCAAGCGTGTCTGGTGCCGCTACCTGTGTCCCGCCAACGGCGTGTTCGCCCTGCTCGCCAAGATCGCGCCGCTGCATTTCCGCGTCAATGAAGAGGCATGGAAGCGCAGCACCGAACGCGCGCCGATGGTGAACTGCGCGCCGTTGATCGACATTCGCCACATGAAAAGCGCCTCGGCCTGCCACGCCTGCGGGCGTTGCAGCGATTACCGCGGCGCGGTGCAACTGGCCGTTCGCAGCCCGGCGAGCGAAATCCTCAGCACGCGCGGCAAGGATGTCAGCCATGGCGAGGCGCTCACCCTCATCTTCGGCGTGATAGGCATCGCCACCGCGGCATTCCAGTGGTCGTCCAGCCGGCTTTTCGTGCACGTCAAGACGGCGATCGCGACCTGGCTGGTGGACCACGATGCCTTCCTGCTGCTGCAGGACAATGCCCCGTGGTGGATGCTGACGCACTATCCGGAAGCGAATGACGTCTTCACCTGGCTCGACGGCCTCTGCATCCTGGCCTATATCCTCGGCGGCGGTATGGTGCTCGGTTCGCTCGTGCTGGGATTGCTCTGGGTGGCGACACGCATCGCGAACCTGCCCGCCCTGCCGTTGCGGCGCCTGGCGCTGGGCCTTGTACCGTTGGCCGGCACAGGCGTCTTTCTCGGACTCTCCATGCTGACCCTAGGCCATCTCAAAGCGGAAAGAATGTCGCTGGAATGGGTGCCGGCGGTCCGCGTGCTGCTGCTCGCGGCGGGAGGCGGCTTTTCGGCCTGGCTTGGCTGGCGTTTGCTCGCGCTGCAGGGGCTTGCCCGACGGCTGCCGGCTTTCGCCAGCTATCTCATGTCGGTCGCGCTGATCGTCCTGGTCTGGGTCGCCGCCTTTTTCTTCTGATCTTCGCGTCTCGCAAGGCATGTTCCATCATTGTTGGCACAATGATGGAACAATGTTAGTACCGACCACGACCCGCTAATTCCATTTTCCTCCAACGCCGAAACGGCCGCCGCCCTGCAGCATGACGCAAATCGCGGCAATGAAATACATCGCCTGCAGCTCAAGCGCCCAGCCACCCGTTTTCGCTACGCTGAAAAACTGCGTCGTGTGCGCGAGCAGCACGGCGACCACCATGTTGATGGCGATGATGAGTGCTGCCGGACGCGTCCATGCCCCGACCAGCACCAGCAGCGGCGCCAGCACTTCCCCGATGAAGACCAGGTAGCCAAGCGCCGGCGGCATGCCAACCTTCGCAACCATGCCGGTGATGGGTCCGATACCTCCCATGATTTTCGACACGCCGTGAAAGAGAATGAGGATGGCCAACGTCGCTCGCAGGAGAAATTTCGCGACGTCATCCGACATGGCGCCGACCTGATACTTGTGCATGGAAACTCCTTTCGTTTTTTTATTGCTTGGATGCCCGCAGAATATTCCCTCATGCCTGTTCCCGCAAGTTTCATCTCCTCAACAATGCGCGGCCCTGATCGAATTCGCGGAAACACTGTCTATGTTGAAGAACCCTGCCAATGCCTCCCTTTCCCGAAAGGATCATCATGAATGCAAGCAAGAACGTCGCCGTGTTCATCGGTAGCCTGCGCAAGGACTCTCTCAATCGCAAGCTCGCTAATGCTCTGATCGCGATGGCACCGGACGAGCTCAAGCTTCACATCGTCGAGATCGGCGGCCTGCCGCTGTTCAACCAGGATTCCGAAGCCAGTCCGCCGCCGTCGGTGACCGATTTCAAGAAGCAGGTGCAGGATGCCGATGCGGTGCTGTTCGTCACGCCGGAATACAATCGTTCGGTGCCCGGCGTACTGAAAAACGCGATCGATGTCGCTTCGCGGCCGTATGGGCACAGTGCGTGGAACGGCAAGCCGGGTGCAGTGATCAGCCTGTCGCCGGGTGCGATCGGCGGCTTCGGCGCCAATCAGCATCTACGGCAATCCATGGTGTTCCTCAATGTGCCGATGATGCAGCAGCCCGAGGCATACATCGGCAACGGTGCCAGCCTGTTCGATGAAAAGGGCGGCCTGGCGAACGATTCCACGCGCGATTTCCTGCAGAAGTTCCTGCAGGCCTTTGCACAATGGATCCGGAATAATTCGCCGGAAAAATAACTCCGGCCGCGAGCGCGAGCGTTTTCAGCTCGCGCCTTCCAGAGTTGCATCCAGCGTGATCGGTGCCTTGAAGAGTTTGGATACCGGGCAACCGTCCTTGGCCTTGTCCGCCGCCGCCTGGAACGCGTTCGGATCGGCGCCGGGAATTTTTGCCACGAGAACGAGGTGAATGGCGGTGATGGCGAAGCCGTCACCCTGCTTGTCCAGCGTTACCTCGGCGGACGTCTGCAAACGTTCCGCAGTCATGCCTGCTTCGGCAAGCTGCGCAGACAGGGCCATGGTGAAGCAACCGGCGTGTGCCGCCGCAATCAGTTCTTCCGGATTGGTGCCGGGTTCATTCTCGAAGCGGGTGCGAAAGCCATAGGGCGTGTCCTTCAGAATGCCGCTTTGCGTCGAGAGTTTGCCCTTCCCATCCTTGAGGCCGCCGGTCCAGGCAGCCGATGCCGTGCGCTTCATGTGATTTCTCCAGAAAGATGATGCCAGTGATATTGCTTGCTTCGCCGCCGACGCGGTTGCCGCATGGCGTCAGCGCGTATGTTTCTTCCTGCGTTTCGGCGGCGGTTCCAACCACGTCCCATTCCAGAATTCGGCAATCTGCCGCATGTTTTTCTTCATGGCGATTGCCGCCTGGCGCTTGCCTTCAGCCATGGCACGGCTGCGTACCGAACCGGCAATGGCGTTGGCGCCGCTGAGCCACATGCTCATCCACGGGTTCCTGCGGGTCCACGGATTTTTCATCGCCCTTCCTTTCTGTCAGCCAAAAACGTTTCGTGCGCCGCAATCCAATTGAACATGAAGCGATGCGAAAGTTCGGTCGGCGCTTCCACGCACAAACTGTTGCAGGAACGCCGCCAGAAACTTTCGGGTGACGGATGGCGTCGAACAGGTGTCATCACGCACATTGCCTGGAGGACTCGTTTCATCGGTTTTTCTGTTGCACCCCAAGCCTGGGAACATCTCGACTGGAGACATGCAATGGGATTTGCGAACACGAAAAAAATCTGCATCGTAGTGGCCGCCATCTTCTTCGGCGCAAGCGCATCGGCCCACGAAGTGCCATCGGGTGCCACGCCTGCAGCGAAACATGCAGGCAAATCAGGCCTTGACCATTCCGGCAAGGCACGCCGCGGCAAAGCCTCGTTCTATGCGAAGAAATTCCATGGAAAAAAGATGGCGGACGGAACGCGGCTGAATCCGCAATCGAATGCGGCTGCCAGCAAAACACTGCCGCTCGGCACCACGGCCAAAGTAACCAATCTGGAAAACGGCAAGAGTGATGTTGTCGAGATTCGTGACCGCGGGCCTTACGTCGATGGCCGCATCGTCGACCTCACGCCGAAAACCGCCGAAAAGCTCGGCATCAAGGAACAAGGCGTAGCGCCCGTTGAAGTCAAGCCACTGGAAGTGCCGCAACCCGACGGCAGCGTGAAACTCGGAGCGGCTGCATCGGAAGCGCTGCGTGGCCAGGGCGCGCAGTGAGCACTCCCTGAAGCGTCAGTAGGCGCGCAAGAGCGACAGCACATGCCGGCCCGCGCCGGGCAGTGCGTAAAGCCCCAATGCAAGGCAATTGAGGACGACAGTCAGCCAGAAAACCGCCCGGAAGGAACGTTTCGCCGACTTATGGCGCAGCACGCGCTGCGCGATCAATGCGCCCGGCCAGCCACCTGCCAGTCCAAGCAGGTGCAGGGTACGTTCCCTGACGCGCCATGCATCGCGTCGCGCCGCCGACTTGTCCGTCGCATAGGCGATGTAGGCAGCAACGCTCGCGACGCCATAAACGGCAAGCACGAGCAAGGGAAGCCTGCCGACCAGGACGACGGCGATCAGCGCCGCCATAAAGAGCGCGGCAAACTTCATCGCTGTGGAACGGCGCAGGTCATTTCATGAACAGGGGCAGCACGATGACGGCCCATGTTATTGCGGCAAGCAGGAGTGAAAGGAAGACCGCGGCGCTGCCGAGATCCTTGGCATTCTTCGACAAGGGATGGTGCTCGAACGACACGCGGTCCACCACTGCTTCGACCGCGGAATTGAGCAGCTCGACGATGAGCACCAGCAGCAGCACCGCAACCAGCGCCAGTTTATGCAATGCCGGCAAGGGAAGCAGCAAGGCGATCACGATGCCGGGCACGACCAGCATGAGCTCCTGCCGGAACGCGTGCTCGTTTCGCCATGCCGTGCGGAAGCCGTGCATCGAATACAAAAGAGCGGCGTAAATCCGCTTCACGCCGCTCTTGCTCTTGAACTCGCTGGTCTGGTGATGTCCTGTCATCTTCGCTCTTTATACAACTCGCGGAACGTCTTGCCGGACGGCGCCGGCATCTCGCGGTAATCGGTCCAGCCGCTGGCGCCAGGCAGCTTCGAGATCGTCTTCTTGCCGCCGGCCATGAGGCGCATGAAGCGTACACCGATTCGGGTCGCCAGTCGATACAGTGCCGGGCGTTTCGCAAGGAAGGCCCAGGCCATCAGGCCGAGGCGTTCCGACGCCGGCCGCAGGTGTTCATCCACTTGCTTTTCGCGCAGCTTGCGCAGCAGGTCCGGCAGCGGGATTTTAACAGGACAGACCACGTGGCATTCGCCGCACAGCGTGGATGCCTGCGGCAAATCGAGCGCATTCTCGATTCCCGCACAGGTCGGTGTCAGCACGCTGCCCATGGGACCCGGATACACCCAGCCGTAGGTATGGCCGCCGATCTTCTGGTAGACCGGGCAATGGTTCATGCAGGCTCCGCAACGGATGCAGCGCAGCATGTCCTGGAACTCCGATCCGACCAGCCCCGTGCGACCGCCATCGACCAGCACGAAATACATGTGCTCGGGGCCGTCGACGTCGCCTTCCCGTCGCGGCCCGGTCAGCAGCGACACATAGTTGGAGATCGACTGCCCGGTGGCCGAGCGCGGCAGCAGCCGCATGACGGTGGCGAAATCCTCCAGCGTCGGCAGGACCTTCTCGATGCCGGTCACTACCACATGCACCTTGGGCGGCAGGATGGTGCACATGCCCTCGTTGCCCTCGTTGGTGACGATCGCCACCGAACCGGTCTCGGCGATCACGAAATTGCCGCCGGTAATGCCCATGTCGGCCGAGAGAAACTGCGGACGCAGCATCTCGCGCGCCTCGCGCGTCATCTGCGGGATGTCGGTCAGGCGCGGGCGATTGTGCACGCGCGCGAAGAGATCGGAAATTTCTTCCTTGTCCTTGTGCACGACCGGCGCGATGATATGTGACGGCGCTTCGTTATTGTTGATCTGCAGGATGTATTCGCCGAGGTCGGTTTCGATAGGTTGCACGCCGGCCGATTCCAGCGCCTTGTTGAGCGCCATTTCTTCCGACACCATCGACTTCGACTTGATGGCCTTCTTCACACCATGCTTCTTCGCGATCTCGACCACGAGGCGCGAGGCTTCCTCCGCGCTCTCCGCGAACAGCACGGTGGCGCCGCGGCGCGTGGCTTCCGCTTCGAAGGTTTCCAGCCATACGTCGAGGTTGTTGATGGCGCGCATGCGGCGTTCGATGGCCGCGTTGCGCGTGCCTTCGAAATCATCGAGCTCCGTGATCGCAGAAGCCCGTCCGCTGACGAACTTGGTGGACAGCTTTTTCAGGTTCTGCTGCAGGCGCTTGTCGGCCAGCTTCTCCCCTGCGCGGGCCTTGAAATGCATCGATTGAATCTGCATTACGCGTCTCCCGCGAGAACTTGCGCGATGTGCAGCACCTTCGTCGTTTCATCACCGGTGCGGCGCAGCCTGCCTTCGATATTCAACATGCAGCCGAGGTCGCCCAGCACCACCGCTTCCGCGCCGGACGCATGGATGTTCTCGCACTTCTCGTCGACGATGGCCGAAGAAATGTTGCCATATTTGACAGCAAAGGAGCCGCCGAAGCCGCAGCACTGGCGATGATCCTTCATTTCCGTCACTTCCACGCCGACCTTTTCCAGCAAGGCGCGCGGCTGCTTTTCCACGCCCAGTTCGCGCAGGCCGCAGCAGGAATCGTGATAGGTTACCTTGCCCTTGACGCTGCACTTGCCTTCGCCGGGCAGCTTGTCGATCTTGACAACGTTGCACAGGAAATCGGTCAGTTCATAGACCCGCGGCGCGAGGCGCTCCATGCGCTTCAGCCACACTGGATCGTCCTTGAACAGGTCGGCGTAGTGGACCTTGACGTTGCCACCGCAGGAGCCGGAGGGAATGACGACATAATCGTAGCTCTCGAACTCTTCGACGAACTTCTCGGCCAGCGCGCGCGCCGCCTTGCGATCGCCCGAGCTGTAGGCCGGTTGACCGCAGCAGGTCTGCGATTCCGGCACGACCACTTCGCAGCCGGCCGCCTCCAGCAGTTTCAGCACTGAAAAGCCGATTTCCGGCCGCATCATGTCAATCAGGCAGGTATGGAAAAATCCGACGCGCACGACGCTGTCTCCTCAGGTTGCAATGGGTGTCATTATGACGTGGCCGCGCAGAAAATGAGCGAAGAGCACCGATGAAATAAATTCGGCCATCGTCCCCAAATTTTTTGTACGACTTTTTCATTTTTTCACATTGTGGTATAACGTAGTCTATTGCAACGCACCACGCACGATATGAAACCTGAACAACCGTCCGAGAACAGTCAAATTTCGATCCAGGTGATCGAGCGCATGATTTCGCTTCTGGATGCGCTCGCGCAGTATCCGGACCCGGTCAGCCTGAAGGAGCTTTCCAGCGTGACCGGACTGCATCCGTCGACAGCCCACCGTATCCTGAACGATCTGGTCGTCAAGCGCTTCGTCGACCGCGCGGAGGCCGGTTCCTATCGACTGGGCATGCGCCTGCTGGAACTCGGCAACATCGTCAAGAGCCGCCTGAACGTGCGCGAGGCTGCGCTGGACTTCATGCGCGCCCTGCATCGCAAGACGCACCAGACCATCAACTTGTCGGTGCGCCAGGGCGACGAAATCGTGTACATCGACCGCGCCTTTTCGGAACGCTCAGGCATGCAGGTGGTCCGCGCGATCGGCGGCCGCGCCCCGCTGCACCTGACGTCGACCGGCAAGCTGTTCCTCTCGATCGACGATCCCAAGTTGGTCCGCTCCTACGCGACGCGTACCGGCCTGGCCGGCCACAATAAGAATTCGATCACCGATCTTGCCAAGCTGGAAAGAGAATTGAGCCTGGTGCGCGCGCGCGGCTATGCGCGCGACAACGAGGAACTGGAGCTCGGCGTGCGCTGCATGGCGGCCGGAATCTACGACGACTCGGGCAAGCTGATTGCCGGCCTGTCGATTTCCGCGCCGGCCGACCGCCTGCAGGAAGAATGGGTGGAAGACCTCATCAACACGGCGAACCAGATTTCCGCCGTGCTGGGCTATGTGCCGGAAGGCGCAGGCGCCGCGGCCTGAGCGAGCGGGCCGAGGAACGCACGCATATAAGAGAGGTACGCAGAGCGCCGCAGGCCCTGAAATCGGCCCGCGCAATAGTTTTCAACGACCTGTCAGGCAACGCGCCGGTAGAGGCCCTGCTCAGGCATGATCGCCTTGTAGCGGGAGACGAAGGGAGCCGCCTCCACGCCCGCATCGGGGTCGACGCTGAGGACCCCATTCAACGGCATGCTGTCATAGAAGAGCTGCAGCGCACGATGGCGCAGCACCGTTCCAAAATCCGTCAGCGCATAGCGGCAAACGATCAGCTGGAATTCATTGAACGAGGCGTTGGTGGCTAGACTGTACTGGGCCCAGGTGATGGTGCCGCGCAGCCGGTCTCCGAACACCGCGCATCCGTCTTCTTCCCTGCAGTACTCCCGCAAATCCGCTTTGCCGCCGCCCTCCCGATAGTTTTCCGCATAGCGCGCCAGTCGGTCGAGCGCAAAGCGCCCGCTGCTCGCCTCCTGCAGAAAAGACTCGTTTCCCACCGTAGCGAATATCTGCGTCCTGTCGAGAAGCCGCTCCTCCTCCAGCAGGGCGGACAGCACGCAGGCATCCTCGGCGCGCAGGCACTCCGCGATCCATATCCGTGGCGCGGGACAGGAACGCAGCAGGGGGACCAACGCCTCGCGCAACGCGCGCAGATAGGCGGCATCGTCCAGCAAGCCCGCCGGATGCGCGCTCAGTTCGCGCAACACGATCTGCGCCGCGAATCCGTCATGCATCACGCGCTCCAGCAGGCCGGATACCGTCTTCACGCCAAGCTGCCGCATCGCCGCGTGCAGCTTGCGCTGCAGGACCGGACGCCGGTAGCCGCGAAAGTCGTGACCGAAGCGGCGAAACACGCCTTCCAGCAGCAGATCCATCTCCAGTTCTTCCACCGACTGCATGCCGTTCACCTCAGGTACGCATCATTGATGCAGCCATACCCGCATCAGCGACAGCAACTGCACCACGTCCACCGGCTTCGTGATGTAGTCGGATGCGCCGGCGGCAAGGCACTTGTCGCGATCGCCTTTCATCGCCTTCGCGGTGAGCGTGATGATCGGCAATGACTTGAACTTCGGGACTGCGCGGATTGCGCGCATCGTGTCGTAGCCGTCCATCTCGGGCATCATGATGTCCATCAGCACGATTTCGATTTCCGGATCCTTTTCCAGCACCTCGATGCCATCCTTGCCGTTCTCGGCAAACAGCACTTTCATCTGGTGGCGCTCCAGCACCGAACTCAGCGCGAAGATGTTGCGCAGGTCGTCGTCGACGATCAGCACCTTGCGGCCGGCGAGTCCGCCGTCCGCTTCATGGATGTCTTCCAGCATCCGCCGCTGCAATTCCGGCAGTGCCGTCGGCGAACGATGCAGGAACAAGGCCGTTTCATCAAGCAGGCGCTCGGGCGAACGCGCATCCTTGACCACGATGGTTTTCGCGATGCGCTTGAGGCGCGTTACTTCCTTGCGGGTCAGGTCCTTTGCCGTATAGACGACTACCGGCAAATCGCGCAGCGCGGCATCGTCGCCGATGGTGTCGAGCAGGTCGAAGCCGCTGATGTCCGGCAGCGCCAGGTCCAGCACCATGCAATCGAAGTGCGCGGATTGCAGCGCGGCGAGCGCCTCCATCCCGTTTCCGACCGCAATGATGTGAACATCATTGCTGCCGAGCAGATCGATGATGGCCTGCCGCTGCATGGCATCGTCCTCCGCCACCAGCAAGCTGGGCTTGCCGCGCATGAGAAACTGCTGGATGCGCGCAAACTCTTCCTGCAGGCGATCCCGGCTGACCGGCTTGTGCAGGTACGAAATTGCTCCCTGCCGCAGGACGCGCTCACGCTCTTTCAGGTTGGTCAGCACGTGAACCGGGATATGGCGCGTCGAAGGATCGCGCTTGAGGCGCTCAAGGACGGTGAAGCCGTCGATATCCGGCAGGTCGATGTCAAGCAGGATGGCCGCCGGCAGATAGTCGCGCGCCAGCGTCAGCGCCGAATCGCCGTGATGCGTGACGATACCCTTGAAGTTCTGTTCCCGCGCCTGATCGAGCAGGATATCAGCGAACCGCATATCGTCCTCGACAATCAGCACGGACGGGTCGCCCGGCGCGATGAAGCCGCGGTCGTCCGCCGCGCCCAGGTATGGCAGGCGCGGCATGTCCGTGTCCAGCTGCACGACCGCGACGTCATCCCCATCCGCCTCCGCTTCTTCCGCCACCGTGTACGGAAGGCGCGCAATTGCGCCGGATGAACGTGATGCCAACTGCTCGTAGCCGACGAATCCGGCATGGTTGTACGGCAGGTACAGCGTAAATGTGCTGCCGGCGCCGACGGCGCTTTCGACCCGAATCTCGCCGCCCAGCAGACGTGCGAGCTCGCGGCTGATCGAGAGTCCGAGGCCCGTACCGCCATACTTGCGCGCGGTGCTGCCGTCGGCTTGCTGGAACGCCTCGAAAATCAGTTGCAGCTTGTCGCTCGCAATGCCAACGCCGGTGTCCCTGACCGAGAAGGCGAGCACAGCGTCGGCGTTGTTGAGATGCGGATGATCCGATGACCAGCCATCCCTCGCCATGCCGATTCGCAACGCAACCTCGCCATGGCTGGTGAACTTGAACGCATTCGACAGCAGGTTCTTCAGGATCTGCTGCAGGCGCGTGGTATCGGTCATCATCGAAGCAGGCAAGCTTTCGTCCAGCTCGACGGAGAAATTCAGCTGCTTGGCTTCGGCCATGTGGCGGAAGGTGCGTTCCACGTAACTGCTGAGGGCGCGGAAGCGGTATTCGCTGACCTCCAGCGTTACCGTGCCGGACTCGATCTTCGAGAGATCGAGGATGTCGTTGATCAGCGTCAGCAGGTCGCTGCCTGAACCGTAGATGGTCTTGGCGAATTCCACCTGCCGCTCCGTCAGGTTGCCTTCCGGGTTGTCGGAAAGCTGCTGTGCGAGAATCAGCAGGCTGTTGAGCGGCGTGCGCAGTTCATGCGACATGTTGGCCAGGAATTCGGATTTGTACTTCGAGGACAGGGCGAGCTGCGTGGCTTTGTCTTCGAGCGCCAGCTTGGCCTGTTCCACTTCGCGGTTCTTGCGTTCCACTTCGATGTTCTGCTCCGACAGCAGGCGCGCCTTCTCCGCCAGTTCCAGGTTGGTCTGCTGCAGTTCCTGCGCCAGCGACTGCGACTGCATCAGCAGGCTTTCCGTGCGGCTGTTGGCCTCGATCGTGTTCAGGACCACGCCAATGGTTTCCATCAACTGGTCGAGGAAAGACAGGTGCGTTTCGGTAAAGCGGTCGAGCGATGCAATTTCGATCACGGCTTTCACCTGCTGCTCGAACAGGATGGGCAGCACCACGATGTTGTTCGGCGGCGCGGCGCCGAGCCCGGACGACACCTGGATGTAATCGCGCGGCACATTGGTCAGCCAGATGCGCTGCTTCTCCAGCACGCATTGCCCGACCAGCCCTTCGCCGGGGCGGAACGACGTCGGCAGCTTGCGGCTGGAACGATAGCCATAACTGGCAATCATGCGCAGGCGCGCATCCTGCTGCTGCGAATCCATCATGTAGAACACGCCGTGATGCGCGGATACCAGCGGCGCCAGTTCGGACAGGATCAGTGTAGTCACCGCGCTCAGGTCGCGCTGGCCCTGCAGCAGGCGGGTGAACCGTGCGAGGTTGGTCTTCAGCCAGTCCTGCTGCGCGTTCTTCTGCGTGGTTTCCTTCAGATTGCGGATCATCTCGTTGATGTTGTCCTTGAGGTCCGCCACTTCGCCGCGCGCCTCCACCTGGATCGAGCGCGACAGGTCGCCGCGCGTCACGGCGGTGGCCACCTCCGCAATCGCGCGCACCTGCGTAGTCAGCATCGCCGCCATGCGGTTCAGGTTTTCGGTCAGGTCCTTCCATGTGCCCGCCGCGCCCGGTACCGACGCCTGTCCGCCGAGCTTGCCTTCCACGCCGACCTCGCGCGCGACGGTCGTTGCCTGGTCCGCGAACACCGCCAGTGTGTCGGTCATCTCGTTGATCGTGTTCGCCAGCGCCGCGATTTCGCCGCGCGCCGCCACGGTCAGTTTTTTCTTCAGATCGCCGTTCGCCACGGCGGTCACCACGCCGGCGATGCCGCGCACTTGTGCCGTAAGGTTCGCCGCCATGAAGTTCACGTTGTCGGTCAGGTCCTTCCAGGTGCCGGCCGCACCTTCCACCTGCGCCTGACCGCCCAGCTTGCCCTCGGTGCCCACCTCGCGCGCCACGCGCGTCACTTCCGACGCGAACGAGGACAGCTGGTCCACCATGGTATTCGCGGTCGCCGCCGCGCGCAGGAACTGCCCCTTCAGCGGC
>JAKACN010000048.1 GCA_021821365.1 Pseudomonadota bacterium
GAGTATGACTTGTTCGCTCATGGAGTTTCCTTATGCAGCAAGCGCGGCAGCTTCTTTTTCATCGTGGCGTTTGGGTGCGTTCGCATCCATGCGGTCTTCATGCTTGGGCGACGGCCACAAACCTGCCGGGCGATACAGCATGATCACGACCATGGCCAGGCCGTACAGCAGCTGGCGCAGCACTTCCGCTTCGATCAGCACCGTACCGAACAGCTGGCGCTGGACCGGCTCCACGACGTGACGCAGGACTTCGGGCAGCGCGGCGAGAATGACGCCGCCGAGAACAACGCCAGGAATGTGGCCGATACCGCCGAGCACGACCATGGCGAGGACCGCGATCGACTCCATCAGCGAGAACGATTCCGGCGAGACGAATCCCTGGAACGATGCAAACATTGCGCCGGAAACACCGCCGAAGGATGCGCCCATGGCGAAGGCAAGCAGCTTGACGTTGCGGGTATTGATGCCCATTGCCTTCGCGGCGATTTCGTCTTCGCGGATCGCAACCCAGGCACGGCCCAGGCGTGAATGCTGCAGGCGAATCGTAATGAAGATGATTGCAGCGCACAGCAACAGGAACAGGAAGTAATACGCATTCACCGACGGCATCGAGAACGTCCCGAACTTCACCATCGCACCGGACCCCGGCTCGCCTGCGAGCGAAACACCGAAAATCCGGATCGGGTCGATCAGGTTAATGCCTTGCGGGCCATTGGTGATGTTGACCGGCGCGTTCAGGTTGTTCATGAAGATGCGGATGATCTCACCGAAGCCGAGCGTCACGATCGCCAGGTAGTCGCCACGCAGCTTCAGGGTCGGCGCACCGAGCAAGGCGCCGAACACGGCTGCCAGCGCAGCACCCAACGGAACGATCAGCCAGACCGAGAGGTGTATACCGTTCTTGGCAGCCTCATCTCCGACCACCGCCCGCAGCACGTCGGCAATTGCCGGATACTGGTTCACGAAGGATTCCAGCACCGTGGCGAATTGCGGCGATGCCAGCAGACCGGTCATGTAAGCGCCGAGCGCATAGAAGGCGATGTAGCCGAGGTCCAGCAGGCCGGCGAAGCCGACCACGATGTTCAGGCCCAGCGCCAGCATGATGTACAGCAGCGCCAGGTCCATGATGCGTACCCACGAATTACCGTAGTTGGCGGCAATGAACGGGAATGCCGCCAGCACGACGATGAGAATGGCGAAGCTCGTGTACGCCTTGCGCGGATTGTGTTTGACGTCGAATAGTGTAGACATGAGATTCCCCTTTACGCACGATCCGCGACACGTTCACCCATGATGCCGGATGGGCGTAATGTGAGCACGATGATAAGCACGACAAATGCAAAGATGTCTTGATACTGGCTGCCGAGGAAATCGCCCGTCAGATCGCCGATGTAACCCGCGCCGAGGCTTTCGATCAAACCGAGCAGCACGCCGCCCACCATTGCGCCGTAGATATTGCCGATGCCACCCAGCACGGCGGCGGAGAATGCCTTCAGGCCGGGCACGAAGCCCATCGCGAATTGCGCAGAAGAGTAGTTTGCACCCCACATCACGCCGGCAACAGCCGCCAGCGCGGCGCCTATGGCGAACGTCAGGACGACCACCTTGTTCGCATCGACGCCCATCAAGCCGGCTACGCGCGGGTTCTCGGCGGTAGCGCGCATGGCACGTCCCATCTTTGTCCTTTCAACCAGCAGCACCAGTCCGATCATCGACAGCAGTGCCAGCGCCAGCAGCATGACCTGGGTCTGCGAAATCAGCGCGCCCATGATCTCGAAGGACTCGGTCGGCATGACCTGCGGGAAGGGTACTGGGCTGCGACCCCAGATCATCATCGCAAATGTCTGCAGCAGGATCGAGACGCCGATTGCCGTGATCAGCGGCGCCAGACGCGGTGCGTTGCGCAGGCGGCGATACGCTACGCGCTCAATGATGATATTGACGATGATGCAAACCGGAATCGCGCCTACAATCGCGATGCAAAGCTTGACGATGCCCGGAAGGTTCGGTGCAACCGACTGCACGATCTTCAGGATGGTGACACCCACCATCGCGCCTACCATGAGCACGTCGCCGTGCGCGAAGTTGATCAGGTTGAGCACACCATACACCATGGTGTACCCGAGCGCGACAAGGGCGTACATGCTTCCCAGCACCAGCCCGTTGATGATTTGTTGGATAAATGTATCCATAATTTTCCTACTCTCTATAAAAGATCGTTCAAGTCGTTTTGCAACTTCATCGCGGCTCAGGAAATATCATGAAATGCCCGGAGACTCCGCGCCGCTCATGGCATTCCCTTGTGGGATTGCAGCAAAATCGATTCTGATAACAAAAACGGCACCCCCGGAAAATGCCAAATGGGTGCCGCTTGAATATTCGATGTTTATCTGAAAGGATCTGCCTCAACAATGCGGGTAGCAATGGCGTGATCGATGCGCATGATAGTGTCTCCTTTTCCCGTCTTTGGTAAAAACTTTCTTATAGTTTAGTGCTGCCTCGTGAGCCCACGGAACCGGGCGGAATTATACCCAACCTGTTCCGCATTGAAACCTTGAACCGTTGCCCGGTTGCCGCATTTCCAAAAAAGTGCACGCAATAACGCGATTACCCGCGTGGCTCGATATTGCATGAAACGTACCCGCAGTTTTAAAAAGACAAGAATGTTTACTTTATATTCAATCCGGACCAAAACTTCCTGATTATTTTTCCAGAATTGAAGCCCGCAGTTCGGGCATTCCGTCCCTGATCTCCTTGCGCGGTTTTCGGCATCCGGTGCCGTGGCGAAAGCACGATCAATGAATGCACTGCGAGCGGGTAACGTTGCAGGCAGCATCATAACGATGAACGCAAAAAACAATCGATGGAAATAAACGGGGTGGTCTGAATTAAATTCCGGATGCCTGAAAGAAGACATCCGGCTGCACCATTAGTGGGCACGCGATGCCGACAAACCTTTCGGCATCGGGAAAATGACATGCTCTTCGACACCCGGCAGCGGGCGGACGCTCTTCGCGCCGAGCTCCTTCAGACGGTCGATGACCGCCTGCACAAGGACTTCGGGAGCGGATGCCCCCGCAGTGACGCCAATACGATCCTTCCCTTCCAGCCATGCGGGATCGATGTGCGAGGCCATGTCGACCATGTAGGCGGCCGCGCCACGCTTCTCGGCGACTTCACGCAGACGGTTGGAATTGGAGCTGTTGGGACTGCCGACAACGATCACCAGATCTACTTGCGGCGCCATGAACTTGACCGCTTCCTGGCGATTGGTGGTTGCATAGCAGATGTCGCCTTTCTTCGGCTCCGCAATATTGGGAAACCTGCGCTTGAGTGCGGCGATGATGTCTGCAGTATCGTCAACGGACAGTGTCGTCTGCGACACGTAGGCGAGCATGTCCGGATTGGAGACCTGCAGTGCATCGACATCGGGAACCGTTTCGACCAGATACATGCCTTGGTCCGTTTGCCCCATCGTGCCTTCCACTTCAGGATGCCCATGGTGCCCGATCATGATGATCTCGCGGCCTTCGCGGCGCATCTTCGCCACCTCGACATGCACCTTGGTGACCAGCGGACAGGTGGCGTCGAACACGCGCAGTCCGCGCGCCAGCGCCTCCGCCTGCACCGCCTTGGACACGCCGTGCGCGGAAAAAATGACCGTATTGCCGGGCGGGACGTCAGCGAGCTCCTCGATGAAAATCGCCCCCTTGCGGCGCAAATCGTCCACCACATAGGCGTTGTGCACGATCTCGTGCCTGACATAGATCGGCGCGCCAAATTCCTGTAGCGCGCGCTCCACGATCTCGATTGCGCGGTCGACGCCCGCGCAAAAACCGCGCGGCTGTGCAAGCAGAACTTCCTTTTCCATGCTCATTCCTTGATCCGGACTCGCGCTTGCGCCTTACAGTATCCCGATGATCTTCACTTCGAAGGTCAAGGCTTTACCGGCCAGCGGATGATTGAAGTCGAACAGCACGCTGGTCGCATCGAACGCACGTACGACGCCAGTGAAACGCCCGCCGCTCGGCGCGGAAAATTCAACCATATCGCCGATCGCGTAATCTTCTCCATCCGCCGATTGCTCACCAAGCGCGCCGCGTGCGATCCGCTGGAGCAGATCCGGGTTGCGCGGGCCAAAGGCCTGCTCCGGTTGCAGATCGAAGGTCCGATGCACCCCCTCCTCCAGGCCCATCAGGCAGTCTTCGAGAAATGGGGCCAACTGACCGGTGCCGAGCTGGAGCGTGGCAGGTTTTTCGTTGAACGTGCTGACAAGATCGCCACCATCCGTCGCGGCGAGACGATAGTGCAGGGTCAGATAGGCGGTGGGTGTAACGACGGGAGTGGTTGGAATCGACATGACATCTTCGAATGGGGTGATGACCCGTTATTGTAAGCGAGCTTGCCTTGCGCAACGCGCTTTTCACTTGCGCTGAAACAGGTCTTTCGCAGCGATCGGTGCTGCCCAACGGGTTTCCGGAGGCATGCTGATGAGAGCGTTGCAATTTTTATATTTATAATTGCACTTTTGCCATCACCGACATTCAAGGCATTCGCACAACATGGCTATCACCCATTGGCCGGAGGAACAACGTCCCCGCGAACGATTGATCAAATACGGAGCGCACATGCTCTCCGACGCGGAGCTGCTCGCCGTGTTTCTTCGCATAGGCGTCGCCGGCAAGAGCGCGGTGGACCTCGGGCGTGACATGATCGGGCACTTCGGTTCGCTGCACGGGATGTTCACCGCGTCGCTAGACGATTTTTCAAAAATGCACGGACTCGGCCCGGCCAAGTATGCGCAACTCCAGGCAGTCATCGAACTGGCGCGTCGCTCGCTGATGGAAGAACTGTGTGTCGGCGAGGTGCTTGGCTCCCCGCAGGCCGTCAGGCAATACTTGCAGTTGATGCTGGCAAAGCACCCCTATGAATCATTCGCTGTGTTGTTCCTCGACGTCAAGAATCGCCTGGTTGCCTCGGAGGAGCTCTTCCGGGGCACATTGACGCAGACGAGCGTCTACCCGCGGGAGGTCGTGAAGGCCGCGCTGGCGCGCAACGCTGCGAGTCTCATCCTCGCGCACAATCATCCATCTGGCACGCCGGAGCCGAGCGCGGCGGACCGAACACTGACCGCAGCACTCAAGCAGGCACTGGCGCTGGTGGACATCCGGATACTCGATCATTTCATCGTCGCCGGCAGCCAGGTCTATTCCTTTGCCGAGCACGGCGAAATGTAAAACTGGCTCAAGCTGAAATGTTAAATCGAGAAAAAATCAACGACACAATTGTTTTTCGCAAGTCATTGAAAAAACACATTTTTTTCGCTATACTTTCGTTTTTTCCAAATCTGGAATCTTTTAAGGAGTAAGCCATGGCACGTGTTTGCCAAGTCACCGGGAAGGGGCCGATGGTCGGCAACAACGTTTCCCATGCCAACAACAAGACCAAGCGTCGTTTTTTGCCGAACCTGCAAAACCGTCGCATCTTCGTTGAATCCGAAAACCGCTGGGTGTCCCTGCGCGTATCCAACGCCGGCCTGCGCGTGATCGACAAGATCGGCATCGATGCAGTGCTCGCTGACATGCGTGCCCGCGGCGAAAAAATCTAAGCGGCTCCAAGCGGCAATTATTAGGAAAATATCATGGCAAAATCTAACCGCGACAAAATCAAGCTGGAATCGACCGCCGGCACTGGTCACTTCTACACCACCACGAAGAACAAGCGCACCATGCCGGAAAAAATGACGATCATGAAGTTTGATCCGAAGGCACGCAAGCACGTGGAGTACAAGGAAACCAAGATCAAGTAATTGATCGGTTTCAGGAAAAAACGAAAGCCCCGCACTGCGGGGCTTTTTGTTTGTCCGTGTCGTTTCGGGAAATAAAAAACGCAGCCAGAAGATCCATGGCTGCGTTTCATGATCATGCTGCCCTGCCAGGCAGCATTCTGTTATGCATAGCTGCGCAAGCGCAACGCAAACTCCTGCAACGCCTTGATGCCCGAGGCCTCCGCCCTTGCACACCAATCCTGCAACTGTTGCAGCAATTGCTCGCGGCTGGAATTCGAGCGTTCCCAGATCGCGCCGAGTTCGACGCGCATTTCATGCATGGTCTGCAGCGCCTTGCTGTGCGCAAACAGCTCCGTCAATTGCTGCTTTTGCGGTGCCTCCAGCTTCGCCGGCTCCCGCTGCAGCAACTTCTTCGATGACTTCAGGAATGTCGCTTCAAACCTGGCCTTTTCCGCAAGATGCTCCACTTCCTCCCGCCATGCCCGCTTGATGAATTTTGCATACTTCGCCATCACGTCATAACGGTTGGCAATCACGGATTGCAGGGTGTCGAAATCGGCGACCATTTTCGCGCGGTCGAATTTCGGCGCGGGCGCGACTTTCTTGACCTTCGCCAGCCCGAGCGCGGCGAGAATGCGGATATACAGCCAGCCGATGTCGAATTCATACCATTTCGACGACAGCTTGGCCGAAGTACCAAACGTGTGGTGGTTGTTGTGCAATTCCTCGCCGCCGATGATGATGCCGATCGGGAAAATGTTAGTCGACGCGTCGATGCAATCGTAATTGCGATAGCCCCAGTAATGGCCGATGCCATTGATGATGCCGGCCGCGCTGACGGGAATCCACAGCATCTGCACCGCCCACACCGTGACACCGATGGCACCGAACAGCAGCACGTCGATGATCAGCATCATGCCGACACCCTGCCAGCTGTACTTGCTGTACACATTGCGCTCGAGCCAGTCGTCCGGCGTGCCATGGCCGTACTTCTCCATCGTCTCACGATTCTTCGATTCGGCGCGATAGAGCTCGGCGCCTTCGAACAGCACCTTTTTGATGCCGCGGGTCACCGGACTGTGTGGATCGTCTTCGGTCTCGCATTTGGCGTGGTGTTTGCGGTGGATCGCTGCCCATTCCTTGGTGACCATGCCGGTCGTCATCCAGAGCCAGAAACGGAAGAAATGGCTGGGAATCGCATGCAGATCGAGCGCACGATGCGCCTGGCAGCGATGCAGGAAAATCGTGACACCTGCGATGGTGATATGGGTGGCGATGAGCGTAAAGGCAAGAACTTCCCAGCCGCTCGCGCCCGTCAGGCCGCTGGAAAGGAAATTCAGTATTGCGTCGAACATGGTATTTTCAATCATTCAAACTCCGGATAGTGCGCATCCCAAGACAGCACGAGAGTCACGCTGTCGGTCAAACTCCGACCTCGGAAATGCATTTTGGCCCCGATTGTACGCTGTTTACGAAGTCTCGGTTGCACGCACGGTGTTCGAAATCCGGCTTTCGCTTTCCGGAGAGAGATTGATGAGTCTGACCTCACGTTGGGGGTACGGTACCTCGATTTGATTTTCCTGCAACATCTTCCAGACTGCCCTGTTCACGTCAGACAGGACGTTGGTGCGTCCGTTCTCTGGGTCCGAGATCCAGAAACCGAGCTCCAGTTCAAGCCCATCGGCTTCGAACTTGATCAGGTAGGACTGCGGCGCCGGGCTGGACGCCACGCGGGGGACCCCTGCCGCGACCTGCACCATGAGACGCAGCACCAGATCAATATCGGTCTGGTAACCGACTGTTACCCGTGTAGAAAGTCGCAACGCCCTGTCGGTCAGAGAATAATTCAGCACCGGCCCTGACAGCAGCATTTCGTTGGGTATGACCGTCTCGACGCCTTCCAGCCCGCGCACAACCGTGTAGCGGGTGTTGATCTGGGTGACCTGCCCGGAATACTTGTCGATGGTGACCATGTCACCGATCGCCAGACTGCGCTCGAAGAGAATCACAAAGCCCGACACATAGCTGCTGACGATCTTCTGCAGCCCCAGGCCGAGGCCAACGCCCAGCGCGCCACCAAACACCGACAGTACGGTCAGGTCGATACCGACCAGCGAAAGGCTGACGAGCACGGCGACGAGTATGAAGACCGCACGGCCCATGCGCGCCATTACCACCCGCAGCGATGAGTGCACGCTATCCATCCGCATCAGACGTTCTTCCAGCGTCGCTGCGGCCCACAGCGCAATCACCAGTGTAACCAGCACCGATGCGGCCGCCTGCAGCATGGTCAGCAGCGAGACCTTGTGTCGGCCGACCGGAAGCACGATGTCGTCCAGATATTGCAACAGGTCCGGCCACCATCCGGTGATGTAGAGCGCGACACCCAGCCATACCAGTGTCGCAAAGGCCTTTTCAAAGATCAGAACGAAAATACCAGCCTTGCCGCCGCGCACGAAAATGCGGTGCAGCACGTAAAAGCTCAGCCTGATGAGCGCAAACGAGCCGACCAGCGGAATAGCGACCTTGAGCAGGTTGACATGCTGGTATTGCGCCAGCAACGGTTTGGCGATGGCAATCAGCGCAAGCGAAACCAGCGGCGAAAGAACGCGGGAAAAGCTTTCCACGCCAAGCCGCACAACGCGCAATTGCACGTCATGTGCGGTCAGGCGATGGCGAACGACGCGTGCAATCGCCCACCCCACGGAGAGGCAGAATACCAGTGTAGCAACCTGGCCCAGCAGGCCGGGATCATGAAGATCGCTCCAGAAATCGATCAGCAGGCTGGAAAATGCGTTGTTTCTCATCACTTGTATGGCATGGCGTCCTGCATGTGCCGCTCCCAATTCTGCGCATAACGTGCTGCGAGCGCGGGGTTCTTCCGGGCAATCAGCACGTTTTCGGCGTTCTTGTGCTGTGCCGTCCAGGTGAAGTTGAAACTGCCGGTGATGACCGTCGCGTTCGGCCCGTCCGGGTCGATCACGATCACCTTGTTATGAGCATTCTGGTACTTCGTTTCGAGCCACACCGGGATTCCTTCCGCAGCCAGCGCGGGCGCCGCCGAGGATTCTGTCCGCTCGAGCTGGTCGGCATCGACCAGGACGCGCACGTCGACGCCATGACGATGCGCCGCAACCAGGCTGAATGCAATCTTTTTGCTCGTCAATAGATAAGCCTGCACCAGGACCTGCCGGCGCGCGCCTTCGATTGCATCCACCACGAGCGCCTCGATGTCGTCGCCTGGTGTAAACGCCGCCTGCAGCGTGCCCTGCGCCTGAACGACGGGCGGGATATCGCGGCTATGCCCTGCTGCGGCCGCCAGCATGAGGAGCAACGCCACGGCAGCACGAAAAGGAACGTTCATTTCTTCCGTTCGAAGACCGCGGCGAAGAATCCGTCCGTCTGATGCAGATGAGGCATCAGCTTCAGGTAATCCTGCATATCGAGGGAGATCTTCTGTTCCGCCAGGACGTCTTTCATCGGAACGAGCGAAAAATCCGGGTGCGTTTCAAGGAATTGCGTGGCGATCGCTTCGTTTTCCTCGTCAAGCAGGCTGCAGGTCGCATACACCAGGCGCCCACCCGGCTTGACCAGCCGGGCCGCACTCGACAGGATTGCCGCCTGCTTCGCATTCAGTTCCAGTACCGACTCGGGCGTCTGACGCCATTTCATGTCAGGATTGCGGCGCAAGGTGCCCAATCCGCTGCATGGCGCATCCACCAGCACGCGGTCGATCTTTGCCACCAGCCGCTTGACCTTGGCGTCATTTTCGTGCGCGATCACTACCGGATAGACGTTCGACAGCCCGCTGCGCGCGAGCCTTGGCTTGAGCTTGCCCAGCCGCTTGTCGGACACATCGAAGGCATAAAGGCGGCCTGTATTGCGCATGGCGGCGCCGAGCGCAAGCGTCTTGCCACCAGCACCCGCACAGAAATCGACCACCATTTCGCCGCGCTTCGCGCCAACGATCTGCGCAAGCAGTTGGCTACCTTCGTCCTGCACTTCGATGGCACCCGACTTGAACAGGGGAAGATTCTGCAATGCAGGTTTTTTCCGGATGCGGATGCCAAGTGGCGCATACGGCGTCGGCTCGCACTCGATCGGTGCGGTGGCGAGTTCGGCGATCACGTCCTCGCGCTTTGCCTTGAGCGCATTGACGCGCAAGTCGAGCGGTGCCGCGCGATTGAGCGCTTCGACCAGTTGCAGCGTTGCCGCCTCGCCGTCGCGGGAAACCAGCTTGTCGAAAAGCCATGCAGGCAGATTGGCGCGCAGTGTTGCCGGCAGGGAGTGACGGTCGATCTGGGCGGTCCGGTGCAGCCAGTCGGTCTCGTCTTGTGACAGGCCGGCTACCGCATCGGCTCCGACCGTGTCTGCCAGGCCAAGCAATACCAGGCGACGCATTGCCGGTCCGAAGCCGGATTCGGCAAAGCTGGCATAAACGAGCTTGTTGCGCAGCACGGCGTAAACGCCTTCGGCAACTGCATTGCGCTCGCGCGAGCCGAGTTTGGGGTGTTCGCGGAAATAGTGCGACAGGATGGCGTCAGCGGGACCGGTAAAGCGCAAGACTTCGCGCAATACCTCTTCGGCATGGCTGACGACTGCGGGGTGCAATCTCATAAGGATCTTTCAGGTGTTCGCAGCTTGTGCTCGATCGTCGAGCACCCGGACCAGGCCGTTTTCGATCTTCAGGCGGTCTTCCACAAACCAACGCACGGCACGTGGATAAAGGATGTGTTCCTGGACCAGCACGCGGTCCGCCAGCGTGTGTTCGTCGTCGTCGGGCAACACCGGCACCGCGGCCTGCGCGACGATCGGGCCATGGTCGAGCTCGGCAGTGACGAAGTGCACGGTCGCGCCATGCACCTTGACGCCGGCGTCGAGGGCCTGGCGATGTGTGGCCAGTCCGGGGAAACTCGGCAACAGGGATGGATGAATGTTGAGCAAGCGCCCGGAATAATGTTCGACAAAAGGCGGTGTCAGGATGCGCATGAAGCCGGCCAGCACGACGAGGTCGGGCGAAAAACGGTCAATGGCGGTACGCAGCGCGGCATCGAAGACTTCTCGGCTCGGGAATTCCTTGCTGACGACGACGTCTGTTGGAATGCCGTGTTCAGCCGCGAAGCGCAAGCCCTCGGCGTCGGCGCGGTTACTGATGACCGCGGCAATCCGGCAGGGCCATTGTTCCGCCTGTGCCGCGCGGACGATGGCTTGCATGTTGCTGCCACGCCCGGAAATCAGAATGACGATCTTTTTCATGGCGCGCATTTTACCGCACGCATCGTTCCAGGGCCGAAATAATAAAGCCGGCCCGCGGGCCGGCTTGTCGAACGATTATCGAACCGGATTTACTGGAATGAATAGAAGACACGGAATGCCACGTTCTTTTCTGCCCAGAAGTCCGCCGCATCGCGGAAGACATCGAGCAGCGTTTCGCGCGCTTCCTTGTCGAACTTCTGCGTGTTCGGCAATTGCTCGAGGACGACCAGGAAGCCGGGCTGCGGCCCTGCCTTGTAGGGCAGATCGGTCAGGCAATCGCTCAATGCATCGAAATTCTTTCCAAAATGCTTGGGAAAATGAAACGCGTTGGCGATACAAGCCAATACCTGCTGCTTGGTCGTCGCTTCCGCACAATAGGCGTAGAGAAAATGCTGGCCGAGGCGTGCGGCCTCATCCTGCAAGTCGGTCACCCTGAATGCGCGAATGGACTGCACCCAGTTGGGCGGCACGTGTTTGAACAGGTCCATGTTATCCTCCGCGCGTGCGATTAGCGGTGCGGGTTCGCTGTGCAGTGGCTCGATTCGCATTTCTTTATTCTTTGATGCGCTTGAAAGTCGCATAATGGTCGTCGGTATAATAGTATTCGCCGGAGGACTTCGGGTCACCGCCAGCGATGATACGGCGAGCCCCGCGATTACGGGCGCCCGGTGTCTTTACCGTAAACTCGTGATAATACCCGCGCTTGCGCTTGGGTAAAACCCCTTCATAGTTGCCGAACACCACACCATCCTTGGCGTATGGAAAGGGTCCGCCCTTCTTGATCAGTGCCAGCATCTGCTGCGCCTCTCGGGGCAGGTCCCCAACCACAACGTCATCAATCCGGCTCGCGCCTTTTGCCAGGACGTTTAGGGAAAGCAGTAGGGCTGCAAGAAAAAAAGCCCAATATTTCAGGAACTTGGCATTCACCGTTGAGAACTTGCCGATTTAGTTGAAAAATTAACAAGCGCGATGACCGCAATACTGTAGGGTAACTGCTTGTAATGAACGAAGCAACCCCGTCGCTTGCGAGGATGGCGCGGGATCATTCTGTCGTGTCCGGAAAATGTTGTCAACAAGACCATTGTTTTGGCGCCGTGCGCCCCTTTCCCTTACTCGAATTACCGGGCCTGATACCCGTGTTCGCCAGTTGAATTGCCTTGCTGCGGATTCGATTACAAATTGTTGCAATACTTACTTGCAAACAAACAATTGCAGGTAGGCGGTGCAGTCGGGTTTGGCGTTTAATGTAGTGAAGGACATCAAGGAGAATGTTATGACCCACCCCGCTATCATTTCGAGCCTTCGGTTCGTTGCCGCTGCGGCACTGCTGGCGTCGGCACCGCTTGCGATGGCGCATGGCGGATCAAATGTCAGCTGGTCGGTGACCCTCGGGTCACCCGGCATTTATGCCCCGCCGCCGCCCGTGGTCTACGTGCAGCCTGAACCGGTCTATGTCAGCCCGGCACCGGTTTATGTGCGCCCCGCACCGGTTTATGTGCAGCCCACCACGGTCATCCGTTACGGCCAGCCGTACTATGTCCAGCCATATGGCTACGACAGGCCGCGCGGTCATTGGAGGCATCGCCACGATTGGCGATAAGCAACGACGGTCAATCGCTGGCATATCGGCAGCCGGGCGTAATCCCGGCTGCGATTCCCTCTCCCGGGACGTGACTCTCGGGACGGTCAACCTGCCTTGAGAATCTTTTCAGGCAGCATGCCTACCATTTCATCCATTCCAAAGAACGCAAGCACGTCGGCGCGACGCGCGAGAGCATCCTTCTGGCCCAGTTCGATCAACTCGCCGGTATAGCTGGCTTCGAACAGCAGGTAGGAAGCCAGGGCGCCGCCGCGCACTTCCGTCGCGCCGATGGCGCCCAATAACATTCGCACCGGGCCCGGCAGGCTCTGCACATGTCTGCTTGCCATTTCATCAAGGCGCTCCGAGGGCGCAATGATCAGCAGGTCGATCGGTCGCAACGGGGTTCTTGCCCTCTGCTCTTCCGTCATGCCGGACAAAGTGAGATTGATCCTGGACATGCGCTCGATATCGACCGCGAGACTGTCGAGGAAAATACTCGACAGCGCATGGCCGGCAATTTGCGCCAACGACGGGTATGGCGCGAATTCCGGGGAATCGTCCCAGTTTTCCGTCAGGCGGCCCGCGCCGATCACAAGCACCTTGTCCGCGCCAAGATGGATCGCCGGCGAAATCGGTGCAATCTGTCGCATGGAACCGTCGCCGAAGTATTCCCGCCGGCCGTCGCAATAAATTGGCGTGGCAGGAAAAATGAGCGGAATGGCGGACGACGCCAGCAGGTGTTCGACCCCGATCTGCCCGCGCAACGCAAGCCTTTGAGAACGCACCCAAGGCTCGATCGCGGCGTCGGTCTGAAAGAACGTGATGTGGCGGCCATGCGAATAGGAGGACGCCGTGACCGCGAGCGCATGTAGCGAACCTTCAAGCAGCGCTGCGTCGAGGCGTGGGAAATTCAGCATGCGGTTGAGCAATGTCACCAGCGGCGTGTTGTCCAGCAGCGCATTCGGCGGGTTGGCCTTCCACTTGCGCAGCAGCCATCCGAATGACAGCAACGATAACCATCGCGCGCCGGAGCGCAGCACGCCGAGCGAGTCGGCGCGATAGACCTGTTCGGCCGTGATGTGCTCCCAGACCTGGAAGACTTTTTCCAGTCCCTCGTCGAAATTGTCGGCATGGCACGCCAGGGCCGTCGCATTGATCGCACCTGCGGATGTGCCGCAGATGATGTCGTAGGGGCTGCGCGCGTGTCGCCAGCCCGCCTCGCGAAGAATAGCCGACACCCCGTGCAGCACGCCTACCTGGTATGCCGCCCGCGCGCCTCCTCCTGTCAGGACCAAGCCTGTTTTCTTTCTGCCGTGCATATCATGAGATTAGCAGGGCAATTGCAAATTGGGGAGTGATGTCGACGGCCGCTGCACACGAAAAACAACGTCGGGTGGAAACGCCGGGAGGGCATGCAGCCCGATTTCTTCGCTCAATCGCCCATCACCACGCCTTCACGGCGCGGATCGGCGCCACCGAACCACACTTCCTCGCCATGGATCGTGGTGCGCATGATCCCTTGCAGACCGGACGTTTGCTCCATCACGCGCACATTGTGGCCCTTGGCTTTCAGCTGAGCTATCACCGCTTCGGGAAAGCGTCCCTGCTCCAGCTCGGTGGGCCCATTGCGGCTGCCAAAGTTGGGAAGGCTGATCGCCTGTTGCACGTTGAGCCCCCAGTCCATGGTGCCGACCAGTACCTTGGCGACGTAATTGATGATGGCCGATCCGCCGGGGGATCCGGTCGACATGACCAACTTTCTTGTTCCCTTGTCAAACACCAGTGTCGGCGACATCGAGCTGCGCGGCCGCTTCCCCGGTTGCACGCGGTTCGCAATGGGACCGTTTGCGTCCTCTGAATCAAACGAAAAATCCGTCAGCTGATTATTGAGCAGGAAGCCGCGCACCATCTGGCGCGAACCGAAGGCATCCTCGATGGTGGTGGTCATGGAAATGGCGTTGCCATAGGCGTCGACCACCGAGATATGCGAAGTCGACGGCAGCTCGGGAGAAGTGTCCTGTCCGCGGGCCAACGCCGTTGCAGGAGGAACACCGAACCTGGCCTGCCCCATCGATTTCTCCGAGATGAGCGCTGCCCGCTCAGCGAGATATTTCTTGTCAACGAGCGGTTTGAATCTATTGCCGGGAAGCGGCACGAAATCCGTGTCGGCCACGTAGCGGCCTCGATCGGCATAGGCAAGTCGGCCGGCCTCGGAAAACAGGTGGATGCCTTCGACGCTCGGTATGCCCCCTTTTGGCGAATACGACCGGATGTCCTTCGCCTCCAGGATACCGAGCATCTGTGCAATCGCGATGCCGCCCGAGGAAGGCGGCGGCATGCCGCAGACTGTCCAGGCTTTGTAGTCGGTGCACACCGGTTCGCGCACCGTTGCCTGATAGCCTGCAAGATCGGCGGCGCTCAGACCACCGGGATTATTGGGATGCGCCCTGACCTTCGCTGCAATGTCGCGCGCAACCTGCCCTTTGTAGAATGCATCGGCGCCTCCCAGTGCTATCTCACGTAACACTTGCGCGAGTTCCGGATTCTTCAATACGTGTCCGATCGGCCAGGGCTTGCCGGCCCTGTCGTAGAAGTAGGCGGCAGCAACCGGATCCTTCTTCAGGTACTGCTCCGTCTGCAACATGGCGGCCAGGCGCGGGCTGACGGCGAATCCCTTTTCCGCCAGCGCAATGGCCGGCGCGAACAGCGATGCCCAAGGCAAGCGCCCGTATTGCCGGTGCGCCAGTTCCAGCATGCGCAGCACGCCGGGCGTGCCGACCGAGCGCCCTCCGACCACGCCTTCATAAAAGGGAAGCGCCTTGCCGCTGGCATCCTGGAAAAGTCGTTCGGTGGCCGCGGCAGGCGCCGTTTCGCGGCCGTCGAATGCCTTGACGGTCCTGCCATCGAAGTGCATCAGGAATGCTCCGCCACCAATGCCCGAGGACTGGGGCTCGACCAGGTTCAGCACCATTTGCACCGCGATGGCGGCATCCACGGCGGAACCTCCCGCCCGCAAGACCTGGTAGCCGGCATCGGTGGCAAGCGGATTGGCTGCAGCGACCATGTACTTTTTCGCGACCCATCCTGGCTTCTCGGCATACCCAGTGGCGCCTTCCGGCGCCTGCATGCCGAGCGGCGGTTTCTGTTCTGGCGGTGTCGTTGCGCAGGCGCCCAAGAGCAGCGCTAGGTAGGCGACGGAAAACAGCCTTGCTTTATTCATTGGCGGCTCCAGAAAGAAAAAGACAAGCGAAAAGCTTGTCTTAGTCTAGGGGAATTTCCGTTGGCGCACTTGAGCATGGTCACCCCGGTGCGCCTGGCGTCTCAATGCCAATACCATCCGGCAAGTGAGGCTATCACTTCGGCTGCATGCGAATGGCGCCGTCGAGACGGATGGTTTCGCCATTGAGCATCACGTTTTCAATGATCGTTTTGGCGAGGTTGGCGTATTCAGCCGGCTTGCCGAGACGTGGGGGGAACGGCACCATGCGGCCGAGCGCGTCCTGCACTTCCTTCGGCATGCCGAGCAGCATCGGCGTTTCGAAAATGCCGGGAGCGATCGTCATCACGCGGATGCCGTTGCGCGACAAGTCGCGCGCCATCGGCAGTGTCAAGCCGACCACGCCGGCCTTCGATGCGCCGTAAGCGGCCTGGCCGATCTGTCCGTCATAGGCTGCAACCGAAGCGGTGTTGATAATGACGCCGCGCTCGCCGTCCGCCGTCGCTTCGGCCTTCGACATTGCATCCGCTGCGAGACGGGCCATGTTGAAGGTACCAACGAGGTTGATGTTGACCGTGCGCTGGAAAACCTCGAGCGGATGGGGGCCTTCCTTGCCGACCGTCTTCACCGCCGGCGCGACGCCCGCACAGTTCACCAGTCCGCGCAATGTGCCCATCGAAGTCGCCGCGTCCACCACGGCCTTCCCGTCGGCTTCCGATGTGACATCGCACTTGACGAACCGGCCCTTCAGTTCATTGGCAAGCTTTTCGCCAGGTTCGACCTGGACGTCGGCCAGCACAACCTTGCCGCCAGCCTCGGTAATCATGCGCGCGGTAGCCGCACCAAGGCCGGACGCGCCGCCGGTAATGATGAACACATTGTTTTGGATCTGCATGCTGCCCCTCTCCTGTTGAAGAATGAAAATATTGCGTGACAGTGACGTTTACGTAAACGTAAGAAGCGTCATTGTAGCCAATTTCCCAAGCCTGAAGAGGAACCGGAAAAGAAAAAGGCAGCCGAAGCTGCCTTTTAGGAGGGTCTGTTTTGCCTTACGGTTTGGAAGCAGGCGCGGCGGCGGCCGAAGCAGCCTCGGCCGGTGTCGCTGCGGTTGCGGGCGTTGCCGCCGAGGGGGCGGTAACGGCCGGCGGATTTGAGCTATGCGCGTCGGGCGCTGAACCGGCAACCATCGGCAGCAGCGGCACGATCAGCAGCGCCACGATGTTGATGATCTTGATCAGCGGGTTGACGGCGGGGCCGGCAGTATCCTTGTACGGGTCGCCGACGGTATCGCCGGTCACCGCCGCCTTGTGCGCCTCCGAGCCCTTGCCGCCGTGGTGACCGTCTTCGATGTACTTCTTGGCGTTATCCCACGCGCCGCCGCCGGTGCACATCGAGATCGCGACGAACAGGCCGGTGACGATGGTACCCATCAGCAAACCGCCGAGCGCGGCCGGGCCGAGCAGCAAGCCGACCAGGATCGGTACGACAACCGGGAGCAGCGAGGGAACGATCATTTCCTTGATTGCCGCCGTGGTCAGCATGTCGACTGCCTTGCCGTATTCCGGCTTGGCGGTACCTTCCATGATGCCCTTGATCTCACGGAACTGGCGACGCACTTCCTCGACCACGCTGCCCGCAGCGCGGCCGACCGCTTCCATCGCCATCGCGCCGAACAGGTAGGGAATAAGGCCGCCGATGAAGAGGCCGATGATGACCATGTGGTCGGACAGGTCGAAGCGCAGGTGCATCCCACGGCCTTCGAGCGCGTGGGTGTAGTCGGCGAACAGCACCAGCGCTGCGAGGCCGGCGGAACCGATCGCGTAGCCCTTGGTCACCGCCTTGGTGGTGTTGCCCACGGCGTCGAGTGGGTCGGTGATGTCGCGTACGGCATCCGGCAATTCAGCCATTTCGGCGATACCGCCGGCGTTGTCCGTGATCGGACCATAGGCATCGAGCGCAACCACGATGCCCGCCATGCTGAGCATGGAGGTCGCAGCCACCGCGATGCCATACAGGCCCGCCAGCGAATAGGAAACGCCGATCGCGATACAGACGAAGAGCACCGGCCATGCGGTGGACTTCATCGACACGCCAAGGCCGGCGATGATGTTGGTGCCGTGGCCCGTGGTCGACGCCTGTGCGACGTGCTGCACCGGCTTGTAATCGGTACCGGTGTAGTACTCGGTAATCCACACCATCAGCGCGGTAAGCAAAAGACCGACGACGCAGGCGCCGAATAGTGCCATGGCGCTGACCGTCATGCCGCCGACAACGGACACGGCTTGCGGGAACAGCCAGGTCGTGACGAAGTAGAAGGCGATCAGCGAAATCACGCCGGCAACGATCAGGCCCTTGTACAGTGCGGGCATCACGTTCTTCATGCCGGGCGACGCCTTGACGAAGCTGCAACCGATGATGGATGCAATGATCGATACGCCGCCGAGCACCAGCGGATAGATCACCGCGTTGAGCGGCGCACCAGTCACCATGAGCGCGCCGAGCGTCATGGTGGCAATCAGGGTCACCGCGTAGGTTTCGAACAGGTCGGCGGCCATGCCGGCGCAGTCACCCACGTTGTCGCCCACGTTGTCGGCGATCACCGCGGGGTTGCGCGGATCGTCTTCCGGAATGCCGGCTTCCACTTTGCCCACCAGGTCGGCGCCGACGTCAGCGCCCTTGGTGAAGATGCCGCCGCCGAGACGTGCGAAGATTGAAATCAGCGAGGAACCGAAGGCGAGACCCAGCAGAGGCTTGAGGGTAACGGCATCGACTGCCTTGCCGCCGGTGACGTACCAGAAAAACAGGCTCACGCCGAGCAGGCCGAGGCCGACCACCAGCATGCCGGTGATCGCGCCGCCGCGGAACGCGACGGCAAGTGCCGGGCCGATGCCTTGCGTGGCGGCCTGTGCGGTACGGACGTTGGCGCGCACCGACACGTTCATGCCGATGAACCCGCATGCGCCGGACAGTATGGCGCCGACCACGAAGCCGGCTGCGGTTGTTCCGTCGAGGAAAACGCCGATGAGGATCGCAAGCACGACGCCGACCATGGCAATGGTCTTGTATTGTCGCGCCAGATATGCACCTGCGCCCTGCTGCACCGCCGCCGCGATTTCCTGCATGCGGGCATTACCGGCATCCTGGCTCAAGATCCAGCTCCGGGACACCAATCCGTAAATGACGGCCAATACGCCGCACGCTACGGCAATCCACAAACCTGTTGCCATACTGTTTCCTCCATGTTGTTCACACCAAAATTAAAACAACGACACGTTCCGGAGGACGACGACGGCATACGCCTGCTGGTACAGATCGGTATCTGCTGTCGTCGTCCTGCGAGTACTGCGCACTGCTAAACTTTTTCGTCACAACATTCCCGCTATTCTTGCATAACGCATTTTCAGCCGGGAGAAAAAACAACTGCTCGGGTTTTGAAACTTGACCTGGATTAGCCACCGCAAAAAAACAAAAGCGGACACAAGGTCCGCTTTTGTTTCGTCTAGTCCGCCAGCGCAGAGAAGGCTTTGTCCCGGATCGTATCGACCGGGCCGACGCCGGCGATCTTTCGATACTTCGGCGCCCCCGGATGGCCTGACTTCGCCCACTTGTTGTAATAGTCGACCAGCACTTCCGTCTGCTCGTGGTAGACGGCGAGGCGCTTTCTCACCGTTTCCTCCTGGTCGTCATCGCGCTGGATCAGTTCTTCGCCGGTGACGTCGTCCTTGCCGGCGATTTTCGGCGGGTTGAACTTGACGTGGTAGGTGCGTCCCGACGACTGGTGCACGCGACGGCCGCTCATGCGCTCGATGATTGCCTCGTCGGGCACGTCGATTTCCAGCACGTAATCGATGGCAACGCCGGCTTCCTTCATGGCGTCGGCTTGCGGAATGGTGCGCGGAAACCCGTCGAACAGGTAGCCGTTCGCGCAGTCCGGCTGCTTCAGGCGATCCTTCACCAACCCGATGATGATGTCATCCGAAACCAGGCCGCCGGCGTCCATGACCTTCTTGGCTGCGAGGCCCAGCGGCGTGCCTTCCTTGACAGCAGCGCGCAGCATGTCGCCGGTGGAAATCTGGGGAATGTTGAACTTTTCCTTGATGTAATTTGCTTGCGTGCCCTTACCGGCACCTGGCGGTCCTAAAAGGATGAGGCGCATGAGAGTTTCCTAGACTGGTTTTAAATTTTTTCGTAGTGACAGGGGCGGCTTACCCCGGAGACATGCTTTGTATCACACCAACATTGCATGAAACTTACCACAGAATTCCTCCGGTTCGGCAGTTAGCCGCCTGATTTCTTCGAATTTCCTTGATCGAAGTACTGCCGCACTCGCGCCAGATCCTCTGGCGTGTCGACCCCTGCCGCCGGCGCATCCGGCGTGACGTGCACCGCAATGGAAAAGCCGTGCCAAAGCACACGCAGCTGTTCCAGCGCCTCGACCTGCTCCAGTGGCGACTGTTCGAGTCCCGGATAGGCCTGCAGAAAGGCATTGCGGTAGGCGTAAAGTCCGATATGGCGCAGCGGCCGGTAGCCCGCCGGAATGCGCTCCCTCGACTTGGCGAAGGCATCGCGATGCCAGGGAATGGTGGCGCGCGAAAAATAGAGTGCCCGCCCCGCCTTGTCGAGCACCACCTTGACCACGTTGGGATTGAAGATGTCCGCAGGCTCGTCGATCGGATGCGCAGCGGTTGCCATCGGCACGTTGTCGGCAATCAGCGCGGCGGCGGCAGCAATCAACGAGGGAGAAATCAATGGCTCGTCGCCCTGCACGTTGACGACCACCGCATTCGCCGCCAGGCCGAGCGCGGCAGCGACTTCCGCGATGCGATCAGTGCCGGACGGATGATCGGCGCGTGTCATGCGTGCGTCCACGCCGTGCCGATGGCAGGCGTTCAGGATGTCGGCATGGTCGGTGGCAACCACCACCTGCGACGCGCCCGATGCGACGGCACGCTCCGCCACGCGAACCACCATCGGCTTGCCGCCGAGATCGGCCAGCGGCTTGTTGGGAAGACGCGTCGACGCGAGACGTGCGGGAATGATGACGGTGAAAGACATCGGCTTTTCTGATGATGGCCCGTCGTACGCCGCCATGCGGCGCAGCGGAGATTTTCAGACGGACGGAGCCGGAGTGCGCGGAGCGCCGAGGTCGCGCGCCTGGTCGGCCCACATGATCGGAATGCCGTCCCGGACCGGGAACGCCAGCTTGTCCGGGTTGCAGATCAGTTCCTGCGCGTTCTTATCGTATTCAAGCGGCCCCTTGCACAGCGGGCAGACCAGGATATCAAGCAGTCGGGCGTCCACGACATTTCTCCACAATTCGTTCAGCCAGCGCGCCGTCGATGCGCGCCGTCACGGGTACGACCCACAGGCGCGGGTCGTTCTTCATCGTATCAATTTGCGTACATTTTACTGCATCCTTCTCGGTGATCAGGATGATATCTGCGGATACCCGCGCAAATGGATCGTCGGTAAAGTCATAGTGGTCGGGCAGGGGCAATTCCGCGACCGTCAAACCGGCGCTGCGCAGCATGGCGAAAAACCGGGAAGGATTGCCGATGCCGGCCGCGGCGACGATGCGCGGCGCGCGTATCGCGCTCAGCGCGAGAGTGTGCGACCGGTTGGAAAGCCGTTCGGCCGTATCGCCGGCGAGCTGCATGCGGTACCAGTCCGCGCCCTGGGCCGGCTGACGAGCGGTGTTGACGACGGTAAAGTCGCGCCGGCGCGAGGCTGGTTCGCGTAACGGCCCCGCCGGCAGCATCCAGCCATTGCCGTTGCCGCGTTCGTCGCTGATGACGATCTCGATATCGCGTTGCAGTGCGTAGTGCTGAAGGCCGTCGTCGGAAATGATCAGGTTCACCTCGGGATGCGCCTCCAGAAGGGCTTGCGCCGCGGCGACGCGGTCGCGTCCCACCATCACCGGGCATGCCGCCTGGCATGCGATCAGCAGCGGCTCATCGCCGACTGCGGCAGGCATCGATGCCGTGGTGACCTCCATCGGCCGGAGATTGCGCGCGCCGTAGCCGCGCGACACGACGCCTGGCACGAATCCGGCGCGCCGCATTTGTTCGACCAGCCAGATGGTGAACGGCGTCTTGCCGGTGCCGCCGACGAAGATGTTGCCGGCGATGATGACGGGAACCGGGAGACGCGTGCTTTTCAACATGCCCGCGCCGTAGAGCGCGCGGCGCGCCGCAACCAGAAGGCGGAACAGCAGCGAGGCCGGAAACAGCGCAGTGGCCAGCAAGCCGCGCCGCATCCAGGCGCGGGGCAGCGCGGTGGCCCTTCGATGCGTCATTTCTTGCCGCTGGCCTGCGCGGCAAAAGTGACCTTGTCGAGTCCGGCGAGGCGCGCCGCCTCGAGTACGTTGATGACGGACTGGTGCGTCGTCAGCGCATCCGCGTTGATGATGACGACCGGACCATTGCGGGATTGCCCCTTGGCGCCGGCCGCGCTCTTCAGCTCTTCGGCGAGTGCTGCGGGGTCATGCGCGGCGACCGGCGAATTGTTGATCGCGTAGTGGCCCTGCGCGTCGACGCCGACATTGATTTCCTGCGGCTGCTCGACTGCCTTCTCGGCATCGGCCGTGGGCAGCGTGATTTGCAAGGCGGTGAATTTGCTGTAGGTCGTGGTAATCATGAGGAAAATCAGGATCACCAGCAGTACGTCGATGAAGGGAATCAGGTTGATTTCCGGATCTTCGCGGCCCTGGCCTTTGCGAAAGTTCATTGCGTCGCCTTACTTGCGGGTGCCATGCACGGTATCGACAAACTTCACGGCTTGCTGTTCCATGTCGACGATGAAACTGTCGACCAGCGCGCGGAAGTGGCGGTAGAACACGAGTGCGGGCATCGCGATCGCCAGGCCGAAACCGGTGTTGTACAGCGCTGTGGAAATGCCATGCGCCAGTTCGGCCGGGTTGGCGCCGACTGCGTTTTGCGCGCCGAAGATCTCGATCATGCCGACCACGGTGCCGAACAGGCCCATGAGCGGCGCCAGCGTGGCGATGGTGCCGAGGGTGGTCAGGAAGCGTTCCAGCTCGTGCGCGGCGCCGCGCCCGGCTTCTTCGATGGATTCCTTCATCACATCGCGCGGCGCGTTGATGTTGCGCAGGCCGGCGGCCAGCACGCGGCCCAATGGAGAATTCTGTTCCAGGTTGGAAATGACTTCCGGGCCGATCTTGCCATTGTGGTACACGCGGATGACTTCATCCAGCAGGTTCGGCGGAAGGATGCGGCTGCGGCGCAGGTACAATACCCTTTCGATGATCAACGCGAGTCCGATGATGGATGCGATCAACAACGGCCAGATCGGCCAGCCGGCAGCTTGGATTATGGCGAGCAAAAGTGGCTCCTCGAGTTGAAATCGGTCGGATGCAGAATGTATCGTGTTGAGCCTTTGCGGGCAAGGCCATCTCGCTACAATACCGGGGAAAAAGTTCTTCACACGCCTTGTGGATAACTTTGTGGGTAATTACCCCAGGCAAAGAAAAGTATTTGATTCCAAAGGGTTTTTGATTGCTTTACAGAAAGCGGCAAAATTTCATTTCACGAATAAAATCAATCACTTAGCCATAGTCAACATTGTTTGTAACCAATTATGACAAAAAGATGTCCAATTGGCGCGCCTGTGGACAGGTTTTGCCTTGGAAGACCGCATGAATCTTAGAGGTCCGCTCGACAATCCAGATCTGACGCCGCCCGTACTGACGGTTTCCGCTCTGAATCAAGCAGTGGCGCGGATGCTGGAAAGAAATTTCCCGCTGGCGTGGGTTTCCGGCGAAATTTCCAATTTCACCAAGGCCGCGTCGGGGCACTGGTATTTCACCCTGAAGGACGAGGCCGCGCAGGTGCGCGCCGTGATGTTCCGCGGCCGGGCGCAGTACGCGGGCTTCGTGCCGCGCGAAGGCGACAAGGTCGAGGTGCGCGCCCTTGTGACCCTCTACGCGCCCCGCGGCGATTACCAGCTCAGCGTTGAAGCCATCCGTCGCTCCGGCACCGGCAACCTGTTCGAAGCCTTTCTGCGGCTGAAGGAAAAGCTGGAAGCAGAAGGCCTGTTCGACCCGATGCGCAAACGCCCGCTGGCCTTGTTTGCCAGGACGGTCGGCATTGTCACCAGTCCGCAGGCAGCCGCCCTGCGCGATATTCTGACGACCCTGCGGCGACGCGCGCCGCATGTCCGCGTCGTGCTGTATCCGACGCCAGTCCAGGGCGAAGGTGCTGCGCAGAAGATTGCGCAGGCCATCAACACGGCATCGACGCGGGCCGAATGCGATGTGCTGCTGGTATGCCGGGGTGGTGGCAGCATCGAAGACCTGTGGTCGTTCAACGACGAGTTGGTGGCGCGCGCGATCGCCGCCTGTTCGATGCCCGTCGTCTCGGGCGTCGGACACGAAACCGATTTCACGATTGCCGATTTCGCCGCGGACCTGCGCGCGCCGACGCCTACCGCCGCCGCCGAGATGGCCGCCGCACCGCGCGCGGACTGGCTCGCCACGCTCGGCGCACATGCCGACGACCTGACACATGCATTCAGGCGCCGCCTGGCCGAGGCAACGCAAACGCTGGACTGGCTGTCGCACCGGCTGGTCAGCCCGGCGGCATATATCGCCCACGAACGTCTGAAGCTGCACGGTCTGCAGACTCGCCTGGCGCACGCAACGCGCATGCCGCTCGGCCAGGCCCGCTACCGGCTGATGCATCTTCAAACGCGGCTCGCGGCCCAATTGCCGAAGACGACGCGGGAGCGGACAATGCTCCATGAAATTGCGCGGCGCATCGCCACGCGCACGGCCACGCTGGCCGTGCAACGGCGACAGTCGCTGGCGGCACTGGGTGCGCAACTGGAGTTGCTGAACCCTGAACGCACGCTGGAACGCGGCTACGCCATGATCACCGACAGCAAAGGGAGGATCGTTCGCGCACCCAAAGACCTACAGCCGCAACAGACGATTACCGTCAGGCTTGCGGAAGGAAGCGCCGAGGTCGGAATCGCAAGCGTGCAGCCGATGCTGGAATGAATCTCTGTCCCACCCCGGAATTTTGTCAGGCGATAGGCAGAATTGGCGGCATTTACCGTCACGAAAGGAGCGCAGCAGTTTTCACACCGCTTTGACAATGCATCAATGATCCGCCGCATGCAGGTAATCCGCATCCGACATACAATTGAGGTCTTTCAAGAACAACATCAACCTTAAAATTAGAAAGGAAGCATCATGGAACATGCCCTGCCCCCGCTGCCCTACCCGATGGACGCACTGCAGCCGCACATCTCCAGGGAAACCCTGGAATACCACTACGGCAAGCACCATCAGGCTTATGTCACGAATCTGAACAACCTCATCAAGGGCACCGAGTTCGAAAACGCGTCCCT
>JAKACN010000049.1 GCA_021821365.1 Pseudomonadota bacterium
CATAGCAGTTCTATTAGATGGAATTATTTTAATTATTTTAGAACGACGCTACCATCTCGTCAATGTGCCATGACGACGCCGGTGTCGCGCCGACGCTCGTGGCTCGTGACACCTGGTCGCCGAAAAGAGAAGACAGTACCAGCCATGAAGGCATTGCTTGACGCATCCCGCAAAACAATCACGGAGCTTGGCGAGGAAAAACGATGTATTTCCTGCGGCGAGTACTGGCCGGCCGATGCGGAGTTTTTTGAATTGATGAAATCAACACGCGATGGCCTTTCCCCGCGCTGCATCGCTTGCATCAAGGCGCGCCTCTGGTGCTTGTCCTATCGGGATTAAGGAACAGCAATGTAGGGGACTGGTGGACGCGCCCCTTTACGCGGCCTCCGCCAATATGCGTGCATCCCTCGGCTGTCGTCCGGACGCGGCGCCACGATGCTGCAGGAAGGCGCGCAGAATCGCCTGTTCGACCTTCACCCTGTCGTTGGGCCGGCAACTGTAACGCAGTACCAGCGTGGCTTCGTGCGCCTGCCGCAATTCCATCAGCACGCGCGGCGCCGCCGAGGGCAGGTTGACCAGATCGCGGGATTCGAGCTGCTTCAGATGCCTGTCGGCGTCGGCCAGCCAGGGGGAGCACACTTCCGTTGCAGCCCGCAGCAGCGTTTTCTCCAGCGACAGCAGGTCCTCCGAAGGGCTGACAGCGATGTTCAGCAGGTTGATGACATAGGCGCCCGTGGCCGTCAGGTTCTTGACCGGATGCGTCAGCAGCAGTGAATTGGGAAGGACCGCAGTGCGCCCCGTGAGCTGATGCCCCTCCAGCGTTTCGGCAATCGTCGTCACCAGGAGGTCGGTATCGAGCACGCGTCCCGTCGCGTCCCCCATCTCGATGAAGTCGCCGACGCGATACGGCCTTGAGATCGCCAGCATCGCGGAGCCCAGCACATTGGAGAGAAACTCCTTGCTGACGATCAGGACGGCACCGGCAACGGCGGCCAGCGAGAGGGCAGCGCCGGCAATCTTGGTGGCCCAGATGGAGCCGACAGCCAGCAGCGTGGCGCCGATGATCAGGTTCTTGGCGAGCACCAGGTTGCCGCGCCTGTGTTCGACGTCGTGCTTCGTTGAATTGCTCAGCCTGGCACGCTTCTTGGAGATACGCCACACGATTGCCGCTACGCTGACCGACGCAAGGGTGGCGATCATGCGGCCCGGTTCAGTATGCGCGAATGCGCCGAGCAGGGCGGAAAGCTCCGGCCAATTCATCATGTCATCGCCTCTCTGAAAATTGGCTGTGCGGGCGGCGATGCGCAAGCTGCGCCACGCGCGTCACAAGCCTTTATTGAATGAACACAGACGCTTCCGGCGACGCATGACACACGGTCAATGTTGTCGAACGGAAGCCTTGTCTATGATGAGGCGGTGGGCAAATAGTTCAGTGCGGGTCGCGTGCAACGCGTATCAGAGCGGCCTGACAAACAGGGCAATGGTCAGCGCGGCGCCGATGCCTACGATCGCAATGCGCAGCAGTTTTTCATTGACCCGATGCAGAGCCCATGAACCCAGCAGACCGCCGGCGATCGCGCCAGCGCCGAGCGTGATGGCCTGGAGCCAGTGCAACTGGGGAGAAGTCAGGAACAGGACTACGGCGGACGCGTTCATCACGCCGGCCAGCACGTTTTTTGTGGCGCCGGCATTGCGGGTCGACAGTCCCGCCATGGTCAGCGCGGCGATCATCAGGATGCCGATGCCGCCGCCGAAGTATCCGCCATAGATCGCGATCAGGAATTGCGCGAGCGCGGTTGCGATTGGCCCGAGATGCACGCCGGTTTCGCCCTGCTTGCGGAAGAAACTGCCCCAGGCGAACAAGGCGGTGGCAAACATGACGAGCCATGGCACCAGTCGGGCGAATACGGTGGGGGAGGTCTTGAGCAACAGCAGGCCGCCCAGGGCGCCGCCCAGGATGCTGATCGCGAACAGTGCCCAGAAGGGAAGCCTGCCGACCCCGGTGACCAGCTTGCGGCCGGCGAGACCGGTGGTCACCTGTCCGGGAAACAGGGCGACGGTAGAGGTGATGTTGGCGGCCAGCGGCGTCATGCCGGTTAACATCAGCGCCGGCAGTGTGACGAACGAGCCGCCGCCGGCGAGGGAATTTTGCAGGCCGGCCCACAGGCCTGCGACGAGTATGAGTATGAACAGCACGAAGCGTCCCGGAAATTCGATGCAGGGACGCCATGGTAGCCGAAGTCGCTCAGCCTTGCCTCGCGCCCAAATGGTTTACCATCAAAAGTAACCAATCGTTAAACTTTCTTGAAATTTGGGAAAAATTCCCGTAAATTGCTCGGGCCGCACCTTTTACCCTATGGATGGAGGCTGTTATATGTGGACCCGCTTTTCTCGCAGGCTGATGTTCGGCCTGATTCTTCTGGCCGGACTCCTGACGAGCGCTATAGCCGACGACTTTCTCGAACCGGAACAGGCTTTTGCGTTCTCGGCCAGGTCGATCGATCAGCAGACGGTGCGGCTGCATTGGGATATCGCGCCCGGCTACCATCTCTACCGCGAGCGTCTACAGGTGCAATCGGCCTCAAAGGACATTCAGTGGGCACCGCTCGCGCTTCCGCCCGGAAAAGACAGCTTCGATCCCAGCTTCAACAAGACCATGGTGATCTACGAGGGCGCGCTGGATGTGGACCTGCGTCTCACGAAGGTCGCGGCCAGCACGCCGCTCACCGTGGAATGGCAGGGCTGCGCGGATGCCGGGCTGTGCTATCCGCCGGCAAACGCCAGCCTCGACCTGGCGAGCCTGGGGATCGCCGGCGCAGGCGGCAAGACTGGGCCGGCCGGATCTGCTGCCCCCGCCGCATCGGTTGCATCGACGTCGGCCCCGCTGTCGAAGCAAACAGCGCAAGCCGCTCCCGTACAGGATTCGATCGCTTCCACTCTCGCCTCCGGCAGCCTGCTGCGCACCATCGGCATGTTCTGGCTGGCAGGTCTGCTGCTGTCGTTCACGCCCTGCGTGCTGCCGATGGTGCCCATCCTGTCCTCGCTGATCGCCGGCCAGTCCGGCCCGGTCAGCCGCGGCAAGGGCTTCACCCTCGCGCTGGCTTACTCGCTGGGCATGGCGCTGGTGTATGCCGCATTCGGTGTCGCGGCGGGCCTTGCCGGCGAAGGGCTCGCGGCGTCCCTGCAGAATCCGTGGGTACTCGGCGCCTTTGCCTTGCTGCTGACGGTGCTCGCCTTGTCGATGTTCGGCCTCTATGAGTTGCAGATGCCGAGTGCAATTCAGAGCCTTGCCTCCGGATGGTCCAACAAATTTCAAGGCGGATCTCTCGTCGGCGTATTCCTGATGGGCGGCGTGTCGGCACTCGTTGTCGGACCTTGCGTCGCCGCGCCGCTGGCTGGCGCGCTGGTGTATATCGCGCAGACGCACGATGTCGTGCTGGGCGGCTCTGCCTTGTTTGCGATGGCGCTCGGCATGGGCGTGCCGCTGCTGCTGGTCGGGCTATCGGCCGGCAGCCTGCTGCCGCGCGCCGGCGGCTGGATGGAGCGTGTCAAGCAAGTGTTCGGCATGATGCTGCTTGGAGTCGCGATCTGGATGGTATCGCCGGTCGTGCCGGCTGCGGCGCACATGCTGCTGTGGGCGACATGGCTGCTGGCTGCGGCCGCGCTGCTTGGCCTGTTCGGTGCTACGGCACAGCAAAAGGCAAGTCCGCCGGTTGCCGCGCGTGCGACCGGTGCAGCCCTGTCGGCATTGGCGATGGTGCTGCTGGTGGGGGCGGCGTCGGGAGGGCAGTCGGTTCTGCAGCCCCTGGCGCATTTGCGCCCGGTCGCGGGCGGTACCGGGACGGCCGCAATCGCGGACGCCGCGCATGCCGGCCTGCAGTTCGAACGCGTGGCGAATGTGCAGGCGCTCGATGCCGTGCTGGCCCAGGCGCAACAGCAGGGGCAGCCGGTGATGCTGGACTTCTACGCGGACTGGTGCGTGTCGTGCAAGGAGTTCGAGAATTTCACGTTCAGCGACCCCGAGGTGCGGAAACGCTTGAGCAAGGTGCGATTGCTGCAGGCCGACGTGACGGACAACAACGCGGATCAGAAAGCGCTGCTCAAACGCTTCAGCCTGTTCGGCCCGCCGGCCATCCTTTTCTTTGACGGCGCATCCGGCGCGCGCGTGACGCACAAGGTGATCGGCTACCAGCCGCCGAAGGACTTCCTCGCATCACTGGCGGCAGCGGCCATTCGCTGAACATACTGTCGCATTGGCCGCCTCCGACGATGGAGGCGGCTTTTTCATTTCAGCTGCCCAGTTCCAGATCGTTCACCATCAGCACGTCGCCGGCCTTGATGCCCTTGATATGCACTTTGACGCCGACCTTGACATCGGCTGCGGTGCCGTGGCTGATCGTCGCCTGCGAGGCATCGCAACGCTGCCCACGCACCACGAAGTCGGCAAGGCTCGTGAATTGCTCGATCGGCGCTTCGATTTCGACTTGCGCCAGGATCTGCTCGCTCTCCGCCTCGACCTTGCCGGCCTTCAGCAGGCCGGCCTGCCATGTGCCATGAACTTCCACGCGGGTGCCGACGGCAATCTGCAGCGTGGATGGGTCCAGGAGGGCGCCGCTCGCATCCACTTCGGTGCTGCCCATCATGAAATGGCCGCCGGCGAGCAGCGTTGTCACCACGCCTTCGACTTCTCCCTCGCCTTGCTGCGTGGCGCCCGCAAGCGGCCCGAGCAACTTGACGCCGGTCACTTCCAGGCTGTCGCCGGATTGAGAGAGGATTCCACTCACGCGTGCCAGGTCGCCTGCGTTCAGGCTTGCGGCGGCCGTGCCGGTCAGCGCGATGCCATTGAGCGAGCGCAGGCCGTTGCCGATGCCGACCATGCCGCTGCTCACCGCGGTTGTGTCCGTCACAACGGCGACCCGAGTTGCCGTCCAGCTGCGCCCATCGGCGCTTGCCTGCAATCCCCAGACCGCCACACGCACGCCGGGCGCCAGCTGCGCCGCCGATGCCACGCCGTCGAACACGGTACCGTTGTCGGTCCTGATGGTCATGCCGTTCAGTGTGAACTGCCCCGAAGCGACCGATGAAATCGTGCCTTGCGCCGCGGACCAGACGTCGATCAGCGAGGCAGTGCCCAGCGTCGGCGTGGCGCCAGACTCACCCTGTACGCCGGCCACCATGCCGATCCGCAGGTCCGACGAGTGCGCGGCGATGCCATTCACCTGGACTGTTGCGCTCGTGTCATCGAACTTGATGCCGTTGACCACCACGCTGCCGAAGCCCGAGATCGAGCCCTGCGCATACATGCCGGTTCCGCCGGTGCCGGGGAGCCCGATCTGTAAGCCGCCCCCGCAGGCCACCAGGACCGATACCGCAATGGCGAGCACGCTGCGCCGCGACAGTCTTGCTGTCGAAGGTTTCATGTTGACCTCTTTCGTCTGGATTTTGATGCGGCCGCCCTGGCCGCCTTGCTTTTGGATTCTGTGGCTGCTGCCGTCTCGCCCTGGGACGCGTCATGAAAGTACACGCCGAAGCGGATGCGGTGCCTGGGGCCCTCGATGCCCTTGCTGCGCTGCTTGGCAGCCGAGGCCATTTGCAGGAACTGCTGCAGGGCGGTGCTCCACAAGCGGCGCGCCAGTAGCTGCAGCTGCTCGGCCTCCGCTGGCGGAAGGTTCTCCAGGAAAGCGCTTTGCTCCAGCATCGGCGGCGCGCTGCGGTCGGGCGCCAGGTTGTGTACCGCGGTGGCCAGGTGGTCGCTGACGTTGGCGGCGAGGAAGTGGAAGGACTCGCTCAAGCCCTTGTCCGGGACAAAGGAAGTGGCCGTGAGACGCACGTAGCCGTCTTCGGTCACTTCCACCACGCCCAGTCGCTGCAATTCGTCGAGCACCGCGCGGGCGCCGACGTCGCGCGTGACCTCGGCCACCAGCGTGGTGAAGTCCGGTTCGCCGGGATGGCCCCGGCCGGGTGTGCGGGCGAGCGGGCGCGCCGTATGTTCGATCGTCAGGAAGCGGGGTTCGCTGATCCAGCGTGCGACCACCGACGCCGCCACCGGCACCATCGGCGGCGCGGGATCGGAAGTGACAGGCGTGTCGCGCAGGCGCTTCACGTCCTTGCGGTGCACACCCGTGAGGAGCGCGATGCGCGTGTCCGACGTTTCCTTGCCGGCCAGGCCGTAGGCGGCAATGGCCTCGGACACGAGCGCGTTCTTCAGCAATTCCACCATGGAAGGCAGTTGCAGCCCGTGATCGATCATCAGGCGCGCCAGGGGCTGCAGCAGGCGTGCAATCGCTTCCGCCGCGAGCGCAGGCTCGGGCAGGCCGGAGGCGGGCTGCTTGCCGGGTTCAGGGGGACGTTTTCGCGCGGTCATGAGCGTGTTGGATCTTGCCGAAAAGAGGGAATTATGCCCGGTTCCTAACAATTGCTTACGAAATTGCCACAGAGTGTGCCACAGAGTTGCTTGACAGTAGGTTACAAATCGGAGACTATTTGCGGGAAATTTTCCCAAATTAGTGGGTTCAACGCAAGCATTTGTTCCAAACGCTTTGTCCTTTTTTCGCAAGGAGCTACCGACGATGAAAACCTTCTCCGTTCAAACCGCCGCCGTGGCCGTCGCCGCGCTGATGGCCTGCACCGCGCAGGCTGTCGAAACCGGCCAGTCCGCTCCCGATTTCGAGCTGCCCGGCAAGGCCAGCACGATCAAGCTCAGCGATTTCAAGGGCAAGACCGTCTACCTGGACTTCTGGGCTTCGTGGTGCGGCCCCTGCAAGCAGTCGTTCCCCTGGATGAATGAAATGCAGTCCCGCTACGGCAGCAAGGGCCTGCGGGTGGTGGCGGTCAACGTCGACCAGAAACCGGACGACGCCAAAGCCTTCCTCAGCACCAATCCGGCTGGCTTCGAAGTGGCATTCGACCAGGCGGGGAAGGTGCCGCGCGCTTACGCGATCAAGGGCATGCCGACCTCCATGCTGATCGGCCCCGACGGCAAGGTGATCATGGTCCATGGCGGCTTCAAGGAAGAGAAGCGTGAAGAGCTCGAGCGCCATATCAAGACCGCACTGAACCTGAAGGACCAATGATGAAAGCCTTCCTGCTTCTGATGTCCGTCGCGGGCACGGCGCTGCTCGGCGGCTGCGCCAATATCGGCCAGGTCAGTCCCTGGGAGAAGGGCAACCTCGCCAAGCCGGCGATGACTTTCGAAGGCGATCCGCTCGACCAGCGTTTCGTGCAGCACATTTACGGCAGCAAGGAAAACTCCAGCGGCGGCTACGGCGTCGGTGGCGGCGGCTGCGGTTGCAACTGAAGGGCGAACACATGACCAAGAATTCCCAACGTCCCGAAACCGCCACCGGCGTGCTGCTCGCCTCGCTCGTCCTGCCCGGCCTGGCGGCGCTCAGTGCCATTGCCCCCTTGAATGCCGTGGCGGAGAATGCCCCGGAAAAAGCTACCCTCGCCGTCAAGTACGGCAGCTACAAGGACAGCCAGCCTGGCTGGGACCGCGTCAAGGTTGACGCGCCGCAGGTCTATATCCAGGCGCCGATCGCCGGCGAATGGTCGATCGAAGGCTCGGCGGTCGCCGACAGCGTGTCGGGCGCGTCGCCGCGCATGCATACCCAGCGATCCGGCGCCAGCAACATGAGCGACAGCCGCAAGGCGGGCGATCTCAAGGTGACGCGTTACATGGCACGTTCCGCCGTGTCGGCCGGCATCGCCTACTCGGATGAACATGACTACACCTCGCACGCCTTCAGCGTCGACGGCCGCTGGTCGAGCGAGGACAACAACCGGACCTGGTCACTAGGTTACGGCACCTCGATCGACCGTATCGACAACACCTCGAACGGCGTCAATACCGCGATCAACCAACGCAAGCGTACCCATGAAATCATGGCCGGCCTGACCCAGGTTCTGACGCCCCTCGATATTGCGCAGATCAACATCACGCGCGGCACGGGCCACGGCTATTTCAACGATCCCTACAAATCCTTCGACCAGCGCCCCGGCGAGCGCAACGCGTGGATCGGCCTGGTGCGCTGGAATCACTACCTGGAGCGATATGGCGCTGCGCTGCGCAGCAGCTATCGCTACTACAACGATACCTTCGGCGTGAAATCGCATACGTTCGGCCTCGACTGGGTACAGCCGGCGGGCAAATGGACGTTCACGCCGGGCGCGCGTTACTACACCCAGAGCGCGGCGAATTTCTACCTCGATCCGAAATTCAATGCGCAGGGCCAGTACGACATGACGGCCACCATCCTCAGTGCGATGGCGGCGCCGGGCAACAAGTCCTTCGACCAGCGGCTCGCGGCATTCGGCGCCACCACGCTCTCGATGAAAGTCGCCTACGCATTCACGCCGGACACGAGCGCGGACGTGAAGGTGGAGACGTATCGGCAGACATCCGGCATGCGGCTGGGCGGAAACGGCAGTCCCGGGCTTGATCCGTTCCGCGCGCAGTTCATCCAGGTCGGTCTGACCCATCGCTTCTGAAGGGGCGACCGATGAGCCGCTGGCGCAGCTTGCGTTTCGACTTCCAGGCCATGGCCTCTCCCTGCAGCATCCAGATGGATGGCAGGGACGAGCATGCCATGCGCCAGGCCGCGACGGACGCGATTGCCGAAGTGCGCCGCATCGAGGAAAAGTACTCGCGCTACCGCGAGGCGAGCGTGATCAGCCGCATCAATCGGGCGGCTGGCGCGGCGCTTATCGAGGTCGATGCCGAAACTGCCGGCCTGCTGATTTTCGCGGGGCAGCTCTGGAAGCTGAGCGACGGTCTGTTCGACATCACCTCCGGCGTGTTGCGCCGCGCCTGGGATTTCCGCAAGAGCCGCTTGCCTGAAGCCGACGCGCTGAATGCCTTGATGCCGCTGGTGGGTTGGGCGCACGTCGAGCGCGAGGGCAGCAAGGTGCGGTTGACCAAGCCCGGCATGGAGCTGGATTTCGGCGGATTCGGCAAGGAATACGCGGTCGATTGCGCGGCGGCTGTCCTGAAGCGCCACGGGATCGAACATGCGCTGGTCAATCTCGGCGGCGATCTCTACGCACTTGGGTCGCGCGGCCTGCCCGAGTACGAGGGCGAGCCGTGGCTGGTCGAGATCCAGCATCCGCGACCCGATCCTGCACGTCCCGAGGCGCCGCTCGCCATGCTGCCGCTGGCGCGTGGGGGACTTGCCACCAGCGGCGACTACGAACGGTTTTTCATTCACGAAGGGCAGCGCTACTGCCACATCCTGAACCCGCATACCGGCTGGCCGGTATCGCACTGGCAGTCCGTCAGCATCCTGGCTTCCAATGCCACGACGGCGGGATCGCTGTCCACCATCGCCATGCTGAAGGGCCCGGAGGCCATCGGCTGGCTGCAAACCCAGAACGTGCGTTACCTGGCCGTGCGACACGACGGACAGGTGATACGCAACGACACCGCAGAAAACGGCGACGATGGTCGCCGTTCCTTATAACCACCGGTCCGGACGGACTTTTTATTATCGCGTCATACAGAGGAGCCGCATCATGAAGATTTCCACACCCCGATTTACCCTGGGCCTGGTTGCCACTGCCGTCATCGCCCTCACTGCATGCGGCGGCGGAGGCGGCGGCACACCGGGCACCGGACCTGCCACCCTGAGCCCGACTGTCATGGACGGCCTGATCCAGAATGCGCTGGTGTGCGTCGACAGCAACAACAATGGCGTGTGCGATGCCGGAGAAGTACAGGGCCGCACCGACGCCAGCGGCAAGGCCACGCTCAATGTTTCCGGTACCGACATCAGCAATGCCCGCCTGATCGCCGTGGTCGGCACGGACGCCGTGGATGCCGACACCGGTCCGGTCACCACGCCCTACACCCTGACTGCGCCTCCTGGCCGGCACGATGTCATCAGCCCGCTGACCGACATGGTGCAAGCGAAGATGCGCCGCGACAAGGTCAGCGAGGATGCTGCGGAAGCCTTTGTCAAGGGGCAAACCGGGCTGAGCATTTCCACGAATGACGACTTCGTCGCCAAGCGTGGCCAGAGCGCCGAGCACAAGAAGGCCGGGGAGATTGCCCGCCTGCTGGTGGTCAGCGCGCAGAAATCCAAGCGTACCGGCGCTGGCGCGGCGGCCAATTCCACCGCATGCCAGACGGGCACCGAGCATGATGACGACCACACCGAAGATAGCCGCATCGACGACGATCTCGTGACCCATCTGGACGAAGTACGTCGTGTTGCTGATGAAATCGAACACGAATCCTGCGCGAGCGGCAGCTTCGCAAGGGACTGCGATAGCAGCATCCAGGTGAAGGCATTGGTGCTGAGCTGCACGACGACTGGTACGACGACTGGTACGACGACTGGTACGACGACTGGTACGACGACTGGCACGACCACTGGCACGACCACTGGTACGACGACTGGCACGACCACTGGTACGACCACTGGTACGACGACTGGTACGACGACTGGTACGACGACTGGCACGACGACTGGTACGACGACTGGTACGACGACTGGTACGACGACTGGTACGACGACTGGTACGACGACTGGTACGACGACCGGTACGACGACTGGCACGACCACAGGCACGACCGCCTCTGCAGCGAACGGCAAGACACTCTATGCCGCCAACTGCGCTATTTGCCACGGGGTCAATCCGTCCCAGAACACCAACAAGATCCTGCTTGGCGCCAATTCTCCCAGCACCATCCTGAATGCGATCGCAAGCAACAAGGGCGGCATGAGCTTCCTTTCGGCAACGATCATGCAGCCGCAGGCTACGGATATCGCTGCCTACCTGGCGAATCCCGGCATCTGATCACGGCGCTTCGCAAAAAAGATCCCTGTTGCTCATTTGAGCAAGTTGAGCGCTTTCCGGGTCAAGGAAAGCGCTCTTTTTTTTCTGGGAGCGTGCATCCACGCTGCTATTGCTTTCCCTTGCGCCTTCCGTTTGGCGCCAGATAGGTGCCGGTACATCCCGGCGTGCCGCAGCGGCAGGCAAAAGCACGCTTGATCGCCGGCGTGTGGCGGCCTTCATAGATCAGTGCATAGTTGTAGTTCAGTTCCTCGCCCCGCTCGATGGGCCGCAGGGCATAGATGTATACGCGGCCATCCTCGTGCTCGAACGCTTCGCAATTCGGCTCGCAGGCGTGATTGATGAAGCGCGCATCGTTGCCGCGACGGCCGCCGTCGATCACACGTCCGTCGTGCAGGGAAAAGAAAAAGGTGTGGTTGACCGGCCCGCCTCGCTCCCCGGCACGGCGTTGGGCTTCGTCCCAGTCAATCCGCTCTCCCCGGTACTCGATGACGCGGCTGCCGGCCGGGATTTTCCGGGTGGCGAAGAGTCCCTTGCCGTGGACGGGCGACGCTTTGACGACAAACGGTTTTGCGGCAGACGAACGTGACGAAGTCGGCATGGGACGATCTGCGGATCCACATTGCAGATTTTGACAGGAGCGCGGCCGCGATGTTCATCCGCCGCGATCAGTAGGTGCCGTATTCCCAGTGGAAGAGCTCACCCGGCGCCGGCGCGAACGCTGATTTGAGGAGCTTTCCGTCGGCCACGGATGCGAGGTAAATCCCTTTCCGAGTTTCGTTCTTCGTCCAGGTCCGCATATCGAAGCGTTCGTCGCCCGTGAGCCGGTGGACCGTGATGTCCCGATAGGTGAGCGGTTGTCCGGGCTCGCATACATCGGGCGGATTGTGCGCACTCAGCAAATAGACTGCGCTCGCCGCCTTGCCGACGCGCATCGCGGTATCGCCCTCGATGAGCAGGGCGGCACCGGAATCGACCCCGATTCCGCGCACAGGACGCTGCTCGGTATCCTTGGTAATACGTGCCATGAATGCAATCAGCCGTCCAAGGCGATTGCGCGTGTCGAAGTGCGTGTCCATGATGATTCCCTCGAAGTGGGGAAGGTCGAGGAAGTCGCGCGTCAGGGTCAGGCGCTCATGGTAGGGATCGGCCAGCGCCATGGCCGAACCGATGGAGCCGCGCGCGGCACTGAAGACATACTGGCCGAGTATGGCCAGCCCTGCGCTGATGCCGCCGATCGGGACATTACGGCGTGCAAGATCCTGGATGGCTTCCTGCACCGGCGTGCCTTGCCAATAACGCAGGTATTCGCTCTGGTCGCCGCCCATGATGAAGAGGGCGTCCGCCTCGCGTATGCGCGCCGCGACTTTCGGATTGCGTGCCGCCGCCGCGTCGGGAATGATGAGCGTCTGTACCGACGATACGCCGCCCATGCGATAAATATATTCGTTGTATTCGTCGGAATTGTCGACGCCGATGACCAGGAAATTCCCGCCGCCGGCTTTTGAAATCATCCACCTGAAGGCTTCATCGACATTCGCGTCGCCGCCCATCAGAACAAAGGATGGCATCGTCAAGCGGGTCGCATGTGTTTCGACCGGTTGTCCCACCGAGGAATAACGGATGCCGTGCATGGCAACATGTCCGGCCGGCGCAACTATCAGCAACAGGAGCAGGCTGCCCATCCGGGACAGCCGTCGCAATGTGGAGAGGAAATGTTTGTTCCTGCCCGGAAAAGAAGCTGGGCGATGCGCGCAGAAAAATAGCATCGAGGGAGGGCTCAGGCCTGTTGATGCAACAGCCCGATAATGTGCGGGAAGTCGAACCAATGCGATTTGCGCAATCACAAGCGCGATGGCGATGCGTTGTTCAGTTGTCAGCGCGACATGTCTTGTGTTTCCAGCATCCGACATGCCGCTGAAGACCTCAATTTCTGGCGGGTAATCTGCTAAAGTACCGGCCTTGCATGCGCATCGTTCCGGCGTCCCAGGGGCGAGGCTGGAATTGTTCGGTCGTAATACATAAGGCAAAGAATGCAACATGGCGGTGACGGGATGGTTTGGATGGTCGGCGATGTGGCTTTTACCGCTGGCATGGCGCCTGTCGAGGAAATTCCTGCATAAGGGAAGCAGGGGAAGCGGCGGAAGTGGGGAAAGTGGAGGAAACGGGCTGCGCGGCCAGGGTTCCATTCGGCTGTGGCTGGGCACGTTCCTGATGCTGTGCGCGAGCAGCGCACTCGAGTCCTGGCTCCGGACGGATGCGGACGGCCATCCCGTGTTCGGGCAGTTCGTCGCATCCGCGGTATCGGGCTTGTTCGGCATGACCTTCGGCGTGGTGCTGTTACTGGCGACGGTGCTCGTCACTCTGCCATGGCTGTTCGGGCGCGGGGCATCCGGATTTGTCGGATGGTTTTATCGCGCAGCCGGGAGCTTCTTCGGTCAGGGCGAACGCAGCAGCGCCAGGCCCGCGGAAAGGTATCGCCCAGCGGACGCGCCGTCCGTGCAATCCGGGCGCGAGAAGAAGCGCGAGGCCGGTAGAGCGCCAGGCAAGACGGAACCATGGAAATTGCCCGCGCCGTTTTTCGGCAGGGACGCCGTAGGCAAGACACCCCAAGCCAGGGAAACGCTCCGCGACAAAAAAGCCCCGGGCGCACGGTCAAGCGAAGAATGGGCGCCGTTTGAAAGCATTCGTCCGACGTCGGCGATGCTGGCGCGCAACCGGCCGCAAGCGGCAAACGCTCGGCAGGCGTCGGCGGAACCGGTCAGGATCATCGTCAGGCCTGGCGACAGGACCTCTGTTTCGCCGGCGGACTTCGAGCGGAAGCAAGGGCCGCGTGTATCCGGGACAGTGCCACCCGCGTCGCCATTGGAGTCCGGCACGAACATCCGCAAGTTATCTTCATTGAGGAATGCGGCGGCATCGGCACCGCACACCCCGCCGCAAAAGCTGGAAGCGCCGGCGCCGACAGTGAGCGCCATGCCGTCGCAGCCCGTTTCGCCACCGGCGGCGGAGCCGATGGCTCCGGCGGAAAGCGCCGACATCCGGTGGCCGTCTGACGAGGTTGCGCGATCAGCCTCGACCGGAGAAAGCGCGGTGACGTTGTGCGAACCATCCTGCGACGTCATGCCGCTGCAAGATGAAGGAAGCGCAATCCCCGTCGAGGCATCGCCTGTCGCCGCTGCGTTGCTGACGCCTTCTTTTCCGCCCGCCGCGCAACAAGCGAATCCGGCGCCGGTCGTTGCCGCCGGCGCGATGCACCTGGCGACCGTGGAGCAGTTTGCATTCCAGGCGCCGTCGGAGATCGATGTGGACCTGCCGGGAATCGACCTGCTCGACATGCCCGCCGGCATGGCCATCGACATCTCGGCCGACGAACTTCAGCAGACCGGACAACTGATCGAGCAGCGTCTCAAGGAGTTCAAGGTGCCGGTGACGGTGCTCGGCGCCTGCGCCGGCCCGGTCATCACGCGGTTCGAGATCGAGCCGGCCGTTGGCGTACGGGGCGCGCAGATCGTCGGCCTGATGAAGGATCTGTCGCGTGCGCTGGGCCTGACCTCCATTCGCGTCGTCGAGACCATTCCGGGAAAAACCTGCATGGGGCTGGAACTACCGAACCGGCATCGCCACATGATTCGGCTCTCGGAGATACTCGCGGCCGACGCCTATCGCGCCTCGCGCTCCCTGTTGACGCTGGCGATGGGCAAGGACATCACCGGCATGCCGGTGGTGACGGATCTTGCGCGGGCGCCGCACATGCTGGTGGCCGGCACCACCGGGTCGGGAAAATCGGTGGCGATCAATGCGATGATTCTTTCGTTGCTGTACAAGTCCACGCCGGCCGACGTGCGCCTGATCATGATCGACCCCAAGATGCTGGAGCTGTCGATCTACGACGGCATTCCCCATCTGCTGGCACCCGTGGTCACCGACATGAAGCTTGCCGCGCATGCCCTGACATGGTGCGTCGGCGAGATGGAGCGGCGCTACCGCCTGATGTCCGCGCTCGGCGTGCGCAATCTCGCCGGATTCAACCAGAAGATCCGTGACGCGCGGGCGGCGGAAAAGCATGTGGCAAACCCCTTTTCGCTCACGCCGGATGCGCCGGAGCCGCTGTCGACGCTGCCCATGATCGTGGTGGTCATCGACGAACTGGCTGACCTGATGATGGTGGCCGGCAAGAAGATCGAAGAACTGATTGCGCGGCTCGCCCAGAAAGCCCGCGCCGCGGGCATTCACCTGATTCTCGCCACGCAGCGTCCATCGGTGGACGTCATCACCGGCCTGATCAAGGCGAATATCCCGACACGCGTTGCGTTCCAGGTTTCGTCGAAGATCGATTCGCGTACCGTGCTGGACCAGATGGGCGCCGAATCGCTGCTCGGCAACGGCGACATGCTGTTCCTGCCGCCCGGCAGCGGCTATCCGCAGCGCGTGCATGGCGCTTTCGTGTCCGATGAAGAAGTGCATCGCGTAGTGGAACATCTGAAGCGGTTCGGCGAACCCGAGTACGAGGAAGCGATTCTTGCCGGCCCGCCGACCGAGGAGGCCGCGCCTGATTTGTTCGGCGAAACAGGCGGCACGGAATCGGACCCGCTGTACGACGAGGCCGTTGCCTTTGTCGTCCGGACTCGCCGGGCATCGATCTCGTCTGTGCAGCGGCAATTGCGGATCGGTTACAACCGTGCGGCGCGCCTGGTGGAGCAGATGGAAACCGCCGGCATTCTTTCCCCCATGGCCTCGAATGGCAGCCGCGAAGTGCTGGTTCCCCCCGCATGAGGTGCCCCGTTGCCGGGCCCGCGCTTCCCGCGCGTTTGAGATCGCTTATGCACAACGATATAATGGCAAATTTTTGTGTCCGGCCGTCAAAAGTGGCCCGGATTCGCTCCGACAGGACCGGAATGCGCAGTCGCGCGGTTAGCGGCCTGCACGGTTTCTCCCAGCATTCTTGATTGCACTGCCTATGACGCGAGTGTCGCCGCGTACAAGCTTCCACAGCTCGGAACTCATTCGTTGTCTCGCTGACCTGGCGATCGCAGATGCGGGCGATCCCGGCAACGCATTTGCCGAAAAGCTGGGCGAGTGGATACACTTCGCCGATGCCATCACCCTGTCCGCTGTTCACAAGGACAGCATCGCGAGCCTGCCAGGAACGCAGGCCGGGAGCCGGGTCGACAGGCAAGCCGCCGCGTGCGCGGCCGCCAGTGCGGAATACGACCGCATACGCACGTTGCTGGTCAATGGCATCGCGGCGAGTTGCTCGCCCCGGCCGGGAAGAGCGCATATCAAATTGCCCGCGCCGGCACAGGAACTGCCGCTGGACCTCGCAGCAGCCTATCCGCCGTACCGCCGGTTTTACGAAGAGCACCAGCGCGACATGGAGCTGAATATTCAGCCGCTGAGAGTCAACGTCAGGGCCGCGCTGGCGAAGGCATCGCCGCGGCTCGGGAAACTGGCCGAACTGGATGCGACGCTGGAGAAGGTACTGCGCGAACGGGAGAGCAAATTGCTCGCGAGGGTGCCGGTGCTCCTTAAAAAGCATTTCGAGCGATTGTTCAAGGAACACCACCAAAAGCTTGCTGAGACGCAGCAGGCAGACCATCCCGCCGGATGGGTGCAGGCCGGAGGCTGGCTGGCGCGCTTTTGCAATGACATGCATATGCTGCTGCTGGCCGAAGTGGAGCTCCGCCTGCAACCGACGCTGGGACTCATTGAAGCATTCAGACAAGATACGCAATGAAAAGACATTTGTTTACACTAGCCTTCCTGCTTGGCGCCATCGGGATTATCTGGGTGGGCGCCGGATTTATCGATGCCAGTTTCCTGGCGCTGGCGATGACGGCGATCATCGGCGCCGTCTACGGTGCCGGCGCGCTCGAACTGCGCCGGTTTCGCCGGGCGACATCGACGCTGGCAAGCGCGCTGGCGGCGGTTCCGGGGGACCTGGCCGATCTTGGCGACTGGCTGTCCGCAGTGCATCCTTCGTTGCAGAATGCCGTACGCCTGCGCGTCGAGGGCGAACGCACGGCCTTGCCCGGTCCCGCGCTCACGCCTTACCTCGTCGGCCTGCTGGTGATGCTGGGCATGCTCGGCACGTTCCTGGGCATGGTCGTCACGCTCAAGGGCGCCGTCTTCGCATTGGAAAAAACGACCGACCTGGAGGCGATGCGCTCCGCGCTCGCGGTGCCGGTGAAAGGATTGGGGCTGGCGTTCGGCACGTCCGTGGCAGGTGTGATCGCCTCGGCGATGCTGGGCCTGATGTCCGCGCTCAGCCGGCGCGAAAGACTGCAGACAGCGCAACTGCTGGACACCAGGATCGCCACCGTGTTGCGCCGCTTTTCGCTCGCACATCAGCGCCAGGAAGCGTTCAGGGCGCTGCAGCAGCAATCGCAAGCCCTGCCCGCGGTCGTCGATAAACTGCACGCGATGATGGCGCAGATGGAAGGTGTGAGCCAGCAATTGAATCAGCGCCTGCTCAGCAACCAGGAGGATTTTCATCGCGACATCAAGGGCGTCTATACCGGTCTGGCAAACGCCGTGGACAAGTCCTTGCGCGAAAGCCTGAGCCAGAGCGCGCATGTTGCCGGGGACAGCATCAAGCCCGTGGTCGAGGCCGCGATGAACGGCATCGCGCGCGAAGCAACGCTGATGCATGAACGCATGGCCGGCACGGTGCAGACGCAGCTCGACGGCCTTTCTGCTCGGTTCGACGCGACGGCCGCCAGCGTTGCCGGCAATTGGGCGGCGGCGCTGAAGAGCCACGAGCAGGCAAACGCCGGCATCGTCACGGAGGTGGGCCGTACGCTGGCCGCATTCGGCGAGAAGTTCGAGCAGCGTTCGGGCGCACTTGTAACTACAGTCGGCGAGACATACGCCAGCCTGCAGGCCGACCAGGCGGAGCGCGACAAGCAGCGGCAGCAGGCATGGACACAGTCGCTGGAAGCGATGGCGGAATCGCTGGCCGGCGAATTGCGGCAGACGGGCGCGCAAACGCTCTCCCAGCAGCAGCAGATCTGCGATACCTTGACACGGACCGCGCGTGACATCGCCGAACAGGCGCAGGCCGGCGCCCGCACGACGCTAACTGAAACAACACGTCTCGTCACGTCCGCCGAAGAACTGCTGCGCTCGCGCATCGCCTCCGAAGCGCAATGGATGGACCAGCATCGCGAACGCATGGATCAACTGGCCGGGCTGTTGCGCTCCGAGCTCGGAGCGCTCAAGGAGGAAGAAGCGGCACGCGGCAATGCGGCGGTTGAACGGCTGGGACAATTGCAGGCAGAGGTGGCAAATCATCTGACAACACTCGGTACCGCACTGGAAGAGCCGATCAGCCGGCTCATCGAGACCGCATCGGAAGCGCCGCGCGCGGCTGCGGAAGTGATCGGGCAGCTGCGCGAGCAAATCTCCGGAAGCGTCGCGCGCGACAACGAACTGCTGGAGGAACGCAGCCGCATCATGGAGACGCTCAATGGACTGCTCGATGCGATCAACCATGCGTCCCTCGAACAACGCGCCGTGATCGATTCGCTGGTGACTTCTTCCGCCACGGCACTCAATGCGACCGCCAGCGCGTTCTCGGACAAGGTCGGCGCCGAAGCCGCCAAACTGTCCGACATTGCCGCGCACGTCACCAGCAGTGCCGCCGATGTGGCAAGCCTGAGCGACGCCTTCGGTTTCGCCGTGCAGTCGTTCAATGACGCCAATGAGAAGCTGATCGCCAACCTGCAACGCATCGAAGGCGCGATGGACAAGTCCATGGCGAGAAGCGATGAGCAGCTCGCCTATTACGTGGCGCAGGCACGCGAAATCATCGACCTGAGCATGGCGTCGCAAAAGGAAATGCTGGAAACGCTGGACCGGCTGCCGGCAAGGCAGGCCGTAATTGCCGACGGGGCCAGGTGATGGATGACATTGACGCCAGTGTCGAACATGCGCCGGTCTGGCCAGTTTTCGGCGATCTGATGTCCGGCCTGCTGGGCGCTTTTGTGCTCATCCTGGTGGGTGTGGTTGCCGTCCAGATGGAATTGACGTCGCACCTGCAGGACGAGGTGAAAAAGCGCCAGCTCGAAGAGCAGCGCCGCATGAGTCTGGAGAAGGCTCTGGCGGTTCCGCTCGCCACCGGGCGTATTACCTTGAACAACGGGCGCATCGGCATCAGCGGCCAGGTCCTGTTCGCGCTCAATTCGGACCGGCTGCAGCCGGAGGGCCGGGAACTCCTGCATAGCCTGGTCACCCCATTGCGCGCTTATCTTGCGGCACGCGGCGAACTGCTCATGGTGAGCGGGTTCACCGACGACAAACCCATCCGGGGCGGCCCGTTCGTCGACAACTGGGAATTGTCGGCCCAGCGCGCCTTGACCGTCACCCGTACCCTGATCGAGGAAGGGATGCCGTCGTCCACGGTATTCGCCGCGGCCTTCGGTTCCGAGCAGCCGGTCAAGCCTAACGCCGACGACGCCGCGCGCGCGCAGAACCGGCGTGTGGAAATGGCGCCGGTGCCCAAAGCGTCCAACAGCAAAGCGCCATGAATGACCGGCATCACAAGGACATCACGGATGCGCCACCTGCTGCATCGCCGGATGTCGACGCCATGATCGCCTCCCTGCGCGCGGCCGGCGCAGGCCGGTTCGACCCCGTGCGCTTGCACTATATCGAAGCACTCGCCAAACGCGCCGCGACCCATCGGGGAAGCGTCAGGCGCATGCTCGACGCCAGGCTGGCGCAAGCGATCGAGGCGTTGAAGGAACGATTCGAACTTGCGCGATGCGACGCCGATGACATCGTCGCCCGGAATGCGGAGCGATATCCGCACGCCGCCAATGACCTGCAACGACTCCTTGCCGCTGGCGAATTCAAGGAAGTGCGGCAAACGATCGCCACGCTCCAGGCCAGGGAACAATGCGCGGCGCTCGGCGCGCTGGTGCGCCGCCTTGAGCATCCGGCGCCGGAAAATGCGAATGCGCCCGTGGAGCGAAAACACGAGCAGCGCCCGGAACTGAAGACGGTACGGAATTTCAGAAAGACCTTTTCGAAACTGAGCGTGGACAAACAGGTCGCGCGGGCGCTGGAGCAGGCACCGCGCAATGCCGGGCCGATCAATTCGCACATGCTGGTGCTGCGCTCGCTCGCATTGATGCGCGACATCTCGCCCGATTATCTCAACCGGTTCATGTCTTACGCCGATACCTTGCTGCGTCTCGATCAGGGCGAAAAAGACAAGCCGGGCATCGCCAAAAGGCCGGCGGCGAAGGCCGCGAAAAAATGAATGTCGGTTGCCGGCAAGAGCGCTTCATTTCTTCGCCTTGAAGACATAGTACGAATCAACCATCGCGCCCAGGCATGTCGCGTCACGGACCCTGAAATGGTTGAAAGACATCTCCAGCGCTCCTCCCGCATACGTGCTGCCCGCATATTCAAGAAATTCATTGCAACCAGGCACGCTGACGAGAAAATAGGCGTATGTCCCCAGGTCGGCCAGTGACAGCATCTGGCTGGATGGCACTTTCTGATTGAAGGCGTTCAGCTCTTCCTGCGTGGCGATCGAGTACGACCTGCCGAGCCCCGACAGCAGGAGATTGTAGAAGCTGACCGTCCGCTCCGGGATTGTGGTCAACGTGCCGGGATCGATCGACGCCTTGAACGAAAATATTTGCGTATCGACGAACGTCGCCTTCGGATTGGTGGCGGATGCCGACGTTGTGACCGGCTGCGTTGCCAGCGTGGTTGAACCTGAAGGCGAATCGCTTCCGCCGCCGCAGGCGGACAGGAAGAAAGAGGTCATCGCGATCGATAGCAGGCGCTTCAAGACGGTTCTCAATAGAGTGCTTGTTTTGTCGTGGGCGGCAATGCCGCAGTTGTCGGCATTCGGGCCTGCAGCCGGTCGCGCCATAGCCAGGACTTCCATGATAGGAATAGTTTTCGGACGCGCAACATCTATTGATTGACCCGGGAAGCCATTCTTGCATGCCGACAAAGCGCGCTTGTGCCGGGCAAATCTATAATCGACCCTATTCGTGGTGCGGCTCGACGATCGTTGCTTTCATGCTTTCACAGGAGGGGATGGTGCCGATTCAATTCAGCGAGTATGTCCGATACGATGGCCTGGGGCTGGCCGCTTTGGTCCGGCGCGGTGAAGTGCACCCGCAGGAGCTGCTGGCAGCGGCAATCCGGCGCGCCGATGAAACCAGCCAGAAACTCAATACCATCGTCCGCCGCCTGGACGACCGGGCGCGCCAGAAGGCAATGCAGCCCTATGCGCCGGCAGCGCGCTTCCCTGGCGTACCGTTCCTCGTGAAGAGCCTGTTGCAAGACGTCGCCGGCGTGCCAAGTTCCTGGGGCAGCAGATCAATGGGCAACGAGCCCGCCGCTGAGTCCGCCGACGTCACCCGGCGCTGGGAAGCGGAAGGATTGCTAATCTTTGGCATGACCAATACGCCAGAATTCGGCGCGAAGAACATCACCGAGCCGCTTGCGCATGGCCCCACCCATAACCCGTGGGATGTGACGCGCACGCCCGGCGGGTCATCCGGCGGCTCGGCCGCGGCGGTTGCGGCAGGGATTGTGCCGATCGCCGGCGCGAATGACGGCGGCGGGTCGATACGCATTCCGGCTGCGGCCTGCGGCCTGGTCGGACTGAAGGCAGGACGCGGCAGGATTTCGATGGGACCCGTAAGCGGGGAAGGCCTTGGCGGTTTCGCGGTGCAGGGCGTGGTGTCGCGAAGTGTCAGGGACAGTGCCGCGATGTTCGATGCGCTGCAGGGACCGGAGCCGCATGCGCCGTACTACATGGCGCCGTCTGAAGTCTCGTGCCTCGATGCCATCCGGATGCCGCCGCGCCGACTCAAGATCGGATTCACGACGGCGTCGCCGATCGGTACGCCGGTTCACGCCGACGCCATCGCCGCCGTGCATGACGCCGCCGCGCTGCTTGCGACGCTCGGGCATCATGTCGAGGAGGCCAGCCCCGCCATCGATGGCGAGCAGCTTGCGGAGGACTTCCTGATCCCCTGGTTCGCCTTCGTTGCGGCGACGGTCGATGAAATCCGCAGCAAGACCGGGGCAACGCGGCGGGACTTCGAACCGGATACGCGCGCCATGGCCGATGTAGGCCGGAGCGTGTCCGCGGCGGAATTCCTGCAGATTCAGGAGCGCTGGCAAACCTACGTCAATGCACTCGCGCGCTTCCATGCGCACTACGACCTGTGGCTGTCTCCGGTGCTCAGCGAGCCGGCTCTGCCCATCGGGCATATGGACACGCCTCCGCTCCTGCATCTGCTCAACGACGCTATCAGCACCGTCGGACTGTCGGGCTTGTTGCGCAAGACGTCGATCTTTCGGGAAAACATTCTCAAGAATCTGGCCTGGACGCCATTCACCCAGCTCGCCAACATTACCGGCAGGCCGGCGATATCGGTCCCGCTGTACTGGAATGCGCAGGGCCTGCCGTTGGGTGTGCAGTTCGTCGCCGGATTGAACGGCGAGGCGATGCTGCTGCAGCTTGCAGCGGAACTGGAGCAGGCTCGTCCGTGGTTTGACAAGCGGCCCGGGATTTGATCATCGGCGTGCCTTCGTTAAGCGAGCGTCTTCTGTCGAGCCTGCTCTGCTGCGCCCGACAGAAGACATTGCTGGCCCCATTACCGGGCACCGCCCGATCCTCCGGTTCCGGACGTACCCGGCGTACCGGATGTACCGGACATGCCCGATGTACCCGAGGAGCCGCCTGTCCCCAATCCCGAGGAGCCGGAAGCGCCGGTGCCACTGGTACTGCTACTGCCGCTACCGGTCATTCCGGACCCGGTAGAGTCCGATCCGGTTGACCCGCCCGAACTGCCCCAGGTCCCACCGCCCGATGTACCGGCAGAATCGCTGCTTCCTGTTCCGGATGAACCTGACGTACCACCGACGCTGCCGCTGCCAGTGGCATCGGAACCGGTCGACCCGCCCGAGCTGCCGGAACCGGTGGTGCCAGACATGCCGGACGAATCGCCGCTGCCTGTCGTTGAACCGGTGCCGGAGCTGCCGCTCGTATCAGAATTTCCGCTGGTTCCGCTGCTCGGCGAGCGTGACGACTTCGTCGTGGATGAACCGGAAGACGTCGTTCCCGACGTGTCGGACGAACCCGACGTTCCGGACATCCCGGTGCTGCCCGACGATCCGTACGGACTTGTCGCTCCGCTGCTGCCGGAGGAGCCGGTAGTGCCACTGCCGCTGGTACTCTGGGCAACCGCGATGCCGGTGCCGAGTGCAGAAACGAGGGCTGCGATCAAAAGTTTTTTCATCATCTACCTCCATCATCAAATTTCGTGGTCGAGATTGTCGGATGGCAGAGAAAAATGTTCCGCTATCCAACGTACCAAACGTTTGCTGGAAGAGGTTAGAAGGGAGGACGAATGGAAGTTCAGTGGCATTTTTGTATCAAGATGTGACGCTTCTCCTCCTCGTGCATTGACGTGCATCCGCGTGCATATCGGCTGGCAATTGCTGCCCGGCGTCATTGTCGGCGCACTGTTGCCTCATGACTCCTGACATCGATCAACTGCCACATGCGCGAAGCACTACATTCAGGCGCGGGCTTCACCATCATCTGATCGCTTCGCTGGAAACAGGGCAAGCCGGCGCTCCTGAAGCCAAAGACGCGTGTCATGCTTCTGCCCGCAGCGTTGCCCGGTTCCGGTACCACTGACTCGCGCACCGCATCACGCCGCCGAGGCCATCCCATAGCTCGCGGCGAAGTTGCCGGGCTGGGTGCCTTATTAGCGATGGCATCGTGAAATGAGTCATGCTCCTGCGCCGGAACGCCGGCGTTTTCAGCTTCATCCAATGTTGTGTCCAGGGTCGGCCCGCGCGAACGGAACGATTCGATAGAGATTGCAGGGAGTCTTCAAGCGAGAGGAGATTCATGATGGAGCGAGCAACGAACATATCATTGGCCGCCGGGATCGTCGGCGCAACGGCATTGGCCGGCATCCTGGTCATCGATGCCACGGCGAACAACACATCGAACCCGGGACCGGCGAAGCGGGCCGTCGGCGATGCCAGTGCCAGGCAGCTTGCGGACGGCCAGCAGGTATTCCGCTTCGATACTTTCGGCGACGAGGCATTCTGGGGCGATACCTTGCGGCTGCACCAGGCGCTGGCGGGCGCGAAGAACGGTGGGGTCGGGCCCGGCGTCAGTCCCCGGGCCGCGCTCGCGGCCGGACTGAAAGTGGATGCGGATGCCCTGCCTGACGACCTGAAGGAAAACATCAGGGCGGGCAACGTCAATCTTGACGATCCCGCCACCACCGTCGCCTTGCTGCGCCTCGATGCGGTCGTCGGCGTAAAGGGCCTGTTCGATTCCGGCGGCAATCTGAGGTCAATGGGCGTGCAGTGTGCGCTGTGCCATTCGACCGTCGATGATTCGTTCGCCGCCGGCATCGGCAAGCGCCTTGACGGCTGGGCCAACCGGGACCTGAACATCGGCCAGATCATTTCGCTCGCGCCGAATCTCGCGCCGTACATGCAGCTGCTCGGCGTCGACGAGGCGACATTGCGGAAAGTGCTGGCGAGCTGGGGACCGGGTCGCTTCGATGCGCTTCTCGACAAGGATGGCAAGGCATTTCGCCCGTACGGCGGACAGGCAGGCACGGTGATTCCGCCGGCATTCGGCCTGGCCGGCGTCAATCTGCATACCTGGACGGGAATGGGGTCCGTGCCATACTGGAACGCCTACGTAGCGGTGACCGAAATGCATGGTTCCGGCACCTTCATCGACAAGCGCCTGAACGATTCTGCACGCTATCCGGTGGCGGCTCGGGCAGGAACGAGCGAAGTGCGGAACACGCCGGACCTTGTCACCGAAAAGCTGCCGGCGCTGCATGCCTACCAGCTGTCGCTTGCCGCTCCCAAGCCGCCGCAAGGGAGCTTCGATGCGGCGGCGGCCGAGCGCGGCAAGGCCGTCTTTACGGGAAGGGCGCAGTGCGCATCGTGCCATGTGCCGCCGCTGTATACCGAACCTGGAGATAACCTGCATGCGCCGAGTGAAGTCGGCATCGATTCCTTCCAGGCGGACCGTTCGCCGACGCAGAAATATCGTACCGCACCGCTTGCCGGGCTGTGGACGCATCAAAAACCCGGCTTCTATCATGACGGCCGCTTCGCCACCCTGATGGAGGTGGTCGAGCATTACAACACGACCAGGCAACTGGCCCTCAGCGACCAGGAGAAGCGCGACCTGGTGGAGTACCTGAAGTCCTTATAAAGGTCATTCGGTGTGGCCGGGCGCCCGGGGCCATAGTCGATTCTTCCGCGTCGATGGCCCTGTGCCGAT
>JAKACN010000297.1 GCA_021821365.1 Pseudomonadota bacterium
GTTCACCAGACCAGCAATTGCCACATCCTGACCTGCGACGCGGGGCGGGTGACGCAGACGCTGGCCGCCCTCAAGGCCAGCCCGGCGACAGACAAGGCCAAGGCGAAGTTCATCCTTGCCACGGACGGCGTGGACTTCGAGGCGGAAGACCTGGCAAGCGGCGACACCATCGCCTGCGCCTTCAAGGACTTCCCCGATCACTTCGCTTTCTTCCTGCCGCTGGCGGGCATCACGACTGTCCGGCAAATCAGCGAGAACGCCTTCGACATACGGGCGACAAGCCGACTTAACCGGCTTTACGTCGAGCTGTTGAAGGACAACCCAGAGTGGGGCAAGGCCGAGCGCCGCCATGACATGAACCACTTCATGGCACGGCTGATCTTTTGCTTTTTTGCCGAGGACACCGACATCTTCGTGGGCAAGGGCCGCTTCACCGAAACCGTCGCGCAGATGAGCGCAAGGGATTCGTCCAACACCCACGAGGTCATCGCCACACTGTTCCGCGCGATGAACACCAAGCGCGAGGACCGAGCCGCCGCCCAGATTCCCCGATGGGTCGAGGATTTTCCCTACGTCAACGGCCAGTTGTTCTCCGGCAGCGACGAAGTGCCGCGATTCAGCAAGATCGCCCGGTCCTACCTGCTGCACGTCGGCGGATTGGACTGGACCAAGATCAACCCGGACATCTTCGGCTCGATGATCCAGGCCGTTGCCGAGGACGAGGAGCGCGGCGAGTTGGGCATGCACTACACCAGCGTCCCCAACATCCTGAAGGTGCTGAACCCGCTCTTCCTCGATGACCTGCGTGCAAAGCTGGAAGAGGCGGGCGACAACCCGCGCACCTTGCTCAATCTGCGTAAGCGCATCGCCAAGATCAGGGTCTTTGACCCGGCCTGTGGCTCGGGTAACTTCCTGGTCATCGCTTACAAGGAAATGCGCGCCATCGAGGCCGAGATCAACCGGCGACGTGGTGAGCCGGATCGGGCATCGGAAATCCCACTTACCAACTTTCGCGGGATCGAGCTGCGCGACTTCCCGGCGGAGATTGCTCGCCTTGCACTGGTCATCGCCGAGTACCAGTGCGACGTCCTGTACCGGGGGCAGAAGCTGGCCTTGGCCGAGTTCCTGCCCCTGCGCAATGAGAACTGGATCACCTGCGGCAACGCGCTGCGGCTCGACTGGTTGAGTATCTGTCCGCCAACGGGCACAGGGGTGAAGTTTCAGGCCGACGACCTGTTCAGCACTCCCCTCGATCAGGCACAGATCGACTTCGAGAATGAAGGCGGCGAGACCTTCATTTGCGGCAACCCGCCCTACAAAGGCAGCCAGACGCAGACCAAGGAACAGAAGGCAGATTTGGCCGCGCGCAAGCCACGCAAGCGGATTCGGCTTTTGTTTCCACCAACTCCATCTGTCAAGGCCGCATCGTGCCGATTCTGTGGCCGGAGATTTTCAAGCGCGGCTCCATCATCCGTTTCGCGCACACCAGCTTCAAATGGACGAACCTGGCCGCGCACAACGCGGGTGTCACGGTAGCCATAGTCGGCCTTTCCACGGATTCCACTAAAAAGCGCCAGCTTTATGACTTGAACCGCGACGGCGAAACCACCGTGCGCGAGGCGGCGAACATCACGCCGTATCTGACCGTTGGCGAAAATGTGGCTGTGGAGACGCGACGCGGTAGTATTTCGGCATTGCCGGAAATGGTGTTTGGCAACATGCCGATTGACGGCGGTAATTTGCTGCTTTCGTCGCAAGATGCAAATGATCTACATCTTGCCCCTCATGTCAAAGAGCGATTCGTACACCGGATTTACGGCTCTGCGGAGTTCATTCGGGGATTGGTTAGATTCTGTTTGTGGATAAATGACGAAGATGCAAACCAAGCATTGGCAGTAGATTCCATTGAGAAACGAATAGCTAGCGTTCGTGCGGAGCGACTCGAAAGCTCGCGCGCCGATACAGTCAAACTGGCTGATACCCCGCATCGTTTCGGGTGGATTTCGCAGCGAGGAACTGAAAGCGCAATCATCGTTCCGAGTGTTTCATCTGAAAGTCGAGAGTATTTGCCGGTCGGCTATCTGCCGCATGGAAGCATCGTCAGCAACCTCGCCTTTGCCCTCTACGACGCTCCGCTCTGGAACATGGCGCTTATCGCGAGCCGCCTGCACCTGGTCTGGATCGCCACTGTCTGCGGCAAGCTGAAGACGGATTTCCGCTATTCCAACACCCTCGGCTGGAATACCTTCCCGGTGCCCACGCTTACCGAGAAGAATAAGGCGGACCTGACGCGTTGCGCCGAGGACATCCTGCTGGCGCGTGAGCATCACTTCCCGGCGACCATCGCCGACCTCTACGATCCTGAGAAGATGCCCGCCGACCTGCGCGCCGCCCATGAGCGCAACGACGAAGTGTTGGAGCGCATCTACATCGGTCGGCGCTTCAAGAACGACACCGAGCGCCTGGAGAAGCTGTTCGACCTCTACACAAGGATGGCTACCATCTCAGGCAAGACCTCCAAAGTCAGGAGGGCGGCGAAAGCATGAGCGGATATGCGCTGTTCCAGATGTGGGGGCCATTTCGGCAATCCCTAATTAAAGGCCATTCGTTCTATGTTGAACAAGCGCGAAATCGCTTGCTTTCGCAGTTCGACGGTATCGAGGCTGATGCTGATCGCGCAGCCGAGGAATGGCTAGAGCATAGTGGTCAATACTTTAATCCAGCTCGACATGACCCTGGAGATTTTTATGAAAGGGCCAACGATATCGGCATTGAGTTTTACGAACTGTTAAGCAAAATGCGCGAGCAGACGCGCTTGAGCGTTGTCGCCGGGATGTTCCACGAATGGGACAAGCAGTTGCGGGACTGGCTGGTACGTGAGATTCAGCACTGGCATCGTGGTGACAACACTTCCTTGAAGGTCTGGTCGGCAGACTTCGGTCAGATCGCCGACTTGCTGGAAAGCTTTGGTTGGAATCTCCGCACTACGGACTACTTCCGCACGCTTGATGTGTGTCGCCTTGTGGTAAATGTGTACAAACACGGGGAAGGAAAATCTCTCGACGATCTGAGGAATAGCTTTCCTGAATATCTCGATGATCCGTTCAAAGACTTCGGGGGTATGTTGCCGGACACGAGATATCGTGATCACACGCATCTTAAGGTAAGCGACGAGCAGTTTCAGGCGTTCTCGGACGCGATCTTGGCGTTCTGGCGCGACGTTCCAGAGAATGTCGTTGATTCCCAATTGACCGACGTGCCGGACTGGTTTGGCAAGACCATCCTGAAGGACCGCGCCGAACCTCAACAGACGAGCAAGAAATGACCAATAGCGCCGATAAATCCATCCCCTCCGTCTCCGTCACCTACGCGCGCAACGGCAGTTCGACCAAGGCTAACGCGCTCGGTATGCGTCCGATGCAGGAGCGTGCCTACGAGAAGCGCGGGGAGCAATACCTGCTCATCAAGTCGCCGCCCGCGTCGGGCAAGAGCCGCGCCCTCATGTTCATCGCGCTCGACAAGTTGCAGAACCAGGGCTTGAAGCAAACCATCATCGTCGTGCCGGAAAAGTCTATTGGTGCCAGTTTCAACGACGAGCCGCTGTCGAAGTACGGCTTCTGGTACGACTGGCAGGTCGAACCCAAGTGGAACCTGTGCAACGCACCGGGCAACGACAACGGCGGCAAGGTGAAGTCCCTCGGCGCGTTCCTCGATAGCGACGACAAGGTGCTGGTCTGCACCCACGCGACCTTCCGCTTCGCGGTCGATGCCTACGGTGTGGAGGCGTTCGACGACCGCCTGATCGCGGTCGATGAGTTTCATCATGTTTCGGCCAACCCGGACAACAAGTTGGGCACGCACTTGGGCCAGTTCATGGCGCGCGGCAAGACGCACATCGTCGCCATGACCGGCTCCTATTTCCGTGGCGACGCCGAGGCCGTGCTCGCTCCGCAGGACGAGTCGAAGTTCGATACCGTCACCTACACCTACTACGAACAGCTCAACGGCTACGAGTACCTCAAGCAGCTCGACATCGGCTACTTCTTCTACAGCGGCCCCTACGTCGATGACATCCTCAATGTCCTCGATCCCGCCGAGAAGACCATCATCCACATCCCCAACGTCAATTCGCGTGAAAGCACGAAGGACAAGATGCGCGAGGTGGAGCACATCATCGAGGCGCTGGGCGAATGGCAGGGCATCGACTCTGCCACCGGCTTCCAGCGTGTCAAGCGCCCCGATGGCGGCGTGCTGCGCATCGCCGATCTGGTGGATGACGACGCTACCAAGCGTGACCGCGTGTCGGCCGCGCTGAAAGACCCGGCGCAGAAGAACAACCGGGACCATGTGGACATCATCATCGCGCTGGGCATGGCGAAAGAAGGGTTCGACTGGATTTGGTGCGAACACGCGCTGACCGTCGGGTACCGCGCCAGCCTGACCGAGATCGTGCAGATCATCGGGCGCGCGACTCGCGATGCGCCGGGCAAGACCCGCGCGAGGTTCACCAACCTGATCGCCGAGCCGGATGCGGCCGAGGAAGCTGTCACCGAGGCCGTCAACGATACGTTGAAAGCCATCGCGGCAAGCCTGCTGATGGAGCAGGTGCTTGCACCGCGCTTCGAGTTCAAGCCCAAGAATCCCGACAGTGGCCCGACGCCGGGTTTTAACTACGGCGAGGATGGCTACGACTCTGACCGTTGCAATGTCGGTGTCAATGAGCAGACAGGGGCGTACCAAATCGAGATCAAGGGCATCGCCGAGCCCAAGAGCAAGGAGGCGGCGCGAATCTGTCAGGAAGACCTGAACGAAGTCATCGCGGCCTTCGTGCAGGACAAGCCCACCATCGAGCGCGGCCTGTTCGATGAGGAGCTGGTGCCCGAGGAGCTGACGCAGGTTCGCATGGGCAAGATCATCAAGGACAAGTATCCCGAGCTTGACGCCGAAGATCAGGAGGCCGTGCGCCAGCACGCCATCGCCGCCCTCAACCTCACGCAGCAGGCCAAGCGGCTTGTCACCGAAGGCGAGAGCGATGGGTCGCCCAACACCGCCCTGATCGACGGCGTGCGCCGCTTCGCGATGGACGTGCGCGAGTTGGACATCGACCTGATCGACCGCATCAACCCCTTCGGGGAAGCCTACGCCATCCTTGCCAAGACCATGAGCGAGGACAGCTTGAAGCAGGTCGCGGCGGCCATCTCGGCCAAGCGCACGAGCCTGACGCCGGATGAGGCGAAGGAAATGGCCGTTCGCGCCGTGCAGTTCAAGAAAGAGCGCGGACGCATCCCGGCGCTCGATTCTCAGGATGCGTGGGAGCGG
>JAKACN010000298.1 GCA_021821365.1 Pseudomonadota bacterium
AAAGGTGTCGCACTCCAGCGAGAACGCGCGCCTGTTCGCGCTCAATTTCGTCGAGCCCTGCGATCCGCCGGCGTTGTTGCGCGCGCATGCCGAGTGGGGCGCGCGCATGGCGTCGCAGGCTGAAGCATTGCCGCCTCTCGACTCCGACAGGAACACCGACCGTCCGCTGCGGGTCGGATTCGTTTCGGCCGACCTGCGTGCGCACCCGGTCGCCTTCTTCCTGGAAAGTCTCGTCGCGCGCATCGACCGCACGCAATGCGCGCTGCATTTCTATTCCGACGCGCGCACGCCCGACGATGTCACCGCGCGCTTCCGCAAGCATGCCGACGGCTGGACCGACATCTTCGATATCGGGGACAACGCAACCGTCGCCGAGCTGGTGCGCAAGGACGGCATCGATATCCTGTTCGATCTCGGCGGACATACCTCCGAACGCGTGTGCCTGTTCGCGGATCGCGTTGCGCCGGTGCAGGCGAGCTACCTCGGCTATGCGGCGACGACCGGCCTGCCGCAGATGGATTATTTCCTCACTGATACCGTACTTGATCCGGTTGGCATGACCGAGTCGCATTACACGGAGAAACTCTGTCGTCTCGGCAATGCCTTCGTTTCCTACACGGCGCCAGAAAGCGACGCGACCGCCGGCGACCTTCCGATGCTCGCGAACGGCTTCCCGACCTTCGCGTCCTTCCATCGGCTCAACAAGCTCAGCGACAAGACCATCGCCACATGGGCACAGGCGCTGCATGCGGTGCCCAATGCGAAGATGCTGCTGGTGGCGAAGGGCCTCGGCGCCGAGAGCGGCCGCGAGCGCGTGCTGCGGACCTTCACCGAATACGGCGTGCCGGCATCGCGCCTGGAATTCCGCGGCCACGTGCCGATGGAGGAATACCTCGCGCTGCACCGGGAGGTCGATCTCATCTTCGATTGCGTTCCGTGGAACAGCCACACGACCGCCATGCATGCCTTGTGGATGGGCGTGCCGACGCTGACGCTTGCCGGTAGCCACCATGCCGGCCGCTTCGGCGAACTGGTACTGCGCGGCGTCGACCTGCCGCAATGCATCGCCTCCGACGCGGAAGAGTTCGCGCGCATCGCGCGCCAGCTCGCGTCCGAACCCGAGGCGCTGCAATCGCTGCGGCAGGCTGCGCGCGGCTGTCTCGCCGCTTCCGTGCTGTGCGATCACGACCTGCTGGCCTCGCGCTTCCAGCACGCATGCCGCCGCATGTGGCGCAATTTCGTCGATGGCAGGCGGGAGCACATTACTGTCGATTAGCCGGGTCCGGTTGATGGGGAGCGCGGGCGTTACAGGTGTCCACGGAAACACGAAAGGCACGGAAAAGACAAAGAAATTTCTCGTGTTTTCTGTGTTTTCCGTGGACACCTGTAACGCACCTGCGACAATACTGATGCGTTACACTCGTGTCCGGCGCCGGTACACATGATGATGTGTCATGTGAAGGCGCCAACCACGAGATTCCGACGATACCGCCATGCCCCTGCGTTTCCCCTCAATCACCCTGCTCCAGGTGCCGCAATGAGCGCGCACCCTGTCATCCAATGGAACGAAGGAGGCCAGGCGCATTCCGCGCGCTGGCGGTCCGAAGCGGCCGTGCCGCCACCGAAGCGCGTTGTCGTCGCCGATGATCGCATGGCCGCCGACACGGCCTATCGATCGGCCTGCGAAGGCACGGCATTGCTTTGGCGCGGCGATTTCCAGAATGCGCGTCAGCTGCTGCAGGCGCTGGCACGTCGCATCGACCGCACGGCAGAGCGCCGTGGAAAACCGGCGGCATCGGCGACGCCCGCCGAGGCATTCCACCTGCACCGCAAGACGCAGGCACAGCGCGCGCGCATTCTCGGCATGCTCCTGCTGCCGTTCGAACCGGATCATGTGATTCCGCTGCGGCGCGCTCCCGATGTGCAGCAGGCATGCAGCGAGGCGTATGGCACGGCCGAGGAACCGTACGTGGCGTCGCTGCGCGAACTGCTCGGCCTGATCGGCGCGCATGAATGGCGGCGCAAGGGCGTCGAGATACCCGCGCTGGGAGCACGCGTCCATCCGCATTACGGCGTGTTCTCGCCGGTGCGCGGCGAATATGTCGACCTGGTCGCGCAGGCGCCGTTGCCTTCCACGCACTCTGCATTCGACATCGGCACCGGGACCGGCGTGCTGTCGGCGGTGCTTGCGCGACGCGGCGTCAGGCATGTTGTGGCGACAGACCAGGATCCGCGCGCGCTTGCCTGCGCGCGTGAGAACATCGAGCGGCTGGGATTGACCGCGCAGGTCGAGATCGTGCAGGCGGATCTGTTTCCCGCAGGGCGCGCGCCGCTCGTCGTGTGCAATCCGCCCTGGGTGCCGGCGCGGCCGAGTTCGCCGATCGAATTCGCGGTATTCGATCCCGACAGCCGCATGCTGCGCGGCTTCCTCGACGGACTCGCCGCGCACCTGGAGTCTGGCGGCGAAGGCTGGCTGATCCTGTCCGATTTTGCCGAACACCTCGGACTGCGCACACGCGACGAATTGCTCGGCTACATCGACAAGGCCGGACTGACGGTGCTGGGGAAGCTCGATGCGCGGCCAAGGCATCCGAAGGCGATGGATGCAACGGATGCGCTGCATGCGGCGCGCGCGGCGGAAATCACATCGTTGTGGCGGCTTGGCGTGCGCGGGACTGGATGACGGGTTGATGCACAGTGCATCATCGGGTCAGCGCGTATCCGATGGAAAATGCGGGAAAGACGCCCTTTGCCGTTCCCTCGACGCAATCGCGACGTCGATGCGCCAGGACAATGCGGACGGGCAATGCGTCTGTCATGCATCAATACCGGCGCCGCGCTGCGTGGGTATAAGTACCGCATAGCCTGTATTCCTCTCGCGCCGTATCCGGAGCGAGCTGCTTCCCCTATGTCGGTATCCATGAACATCCTGTTGGCCGGGGCGCTTTTCTGTGGCGTGATGCTGCTCGTCCTTGGTTCGCTCGTCCGGAGCGAACTTCCGGGAATCCGGGTGTGGTGCGGAGCCAACGTGATGGCAGGCGCCGCTCTGGTTCTGCAGGCGCATGTCGAGGAACTGCCGCCGTGGATCGGCGTCGAAGCGTCGACCTGTGTATGCCGCCGGCATTGCCGCCGCGTTCGCCGGCTTCCGGCGCTTTACCGGCCACAGGCCGCGCTGGCCGGCGACAGGCATCGCCATCGTGCTGCTGGTCGCCGTCACCGCCGTGTTCCATTGCCGGTACGATTCCTCTGCGCTGCGTGCGGTCGCGTTCGGATTGTTCGAGGGCGGACTATCGCTTGCCATTGCCCTGACCCTCGTGCATGCACGCAAATCCTCCCGCTTGCGCGCATCGTATATCGCCGTCGTCGCGCTGGCGCTGGCGACGACGCTCGGCAACGCTCTGCGCATCGGCGTTGCACTGGCAGCGGCGCGTATGCCGCAGCCTGAAATGTGGCAAGCGTCCTTTCGCGTCATGGATGCATTCATCGTGCCGCTGCTGATGCTCGGTGCGGTGATGCTGGTGCACGGCAGGATGCTGGCCCAGTCCGAACATGCGGCCAATCGCGATTTCCTCACGGGTGCGTGGTCGCGCGGCGCCTTTTTCGAATCGGTCGAACGCGAACTGTCGCGCGCCAGGCGTAGCGGGCATGCCTTGTCGCTGCTCCTGATCGACGTCGACCATTTCAAGCGGATCCATGACGACTACGGCCATGCCGGCGGCGAACAGGTCTTGATGGACGTGGTGCTGCGCGCGGAAGGCGCCTTGCGCCATATCGATGTCTTCGCGCGCATCGGCGGCGAGGAGTTCGGCGTATTGCTGCCTGAGACCGATCGCTATGCGGCGCATGCGGCAGCCGAGCGCCTGCGTGTCTCGCTCGACACCAAGCCCGCTGCCGGCACGGCGCGCGAGGCGAAGGGCGCCGTGCCCTACACCGTAAGCATCGGCGTTGCCACGCTGCGCCATGCCGATGCGCAGGTCGACCTGCTGCGCCGCGCCGATGCCGCGCTGTACACGGCAAAGGCGATCGGGCGCAACCGCGTCGTCTCCGAAGCTGATTGAGATCAGCGCTTCGCAAGCCGGCGACGCAGGAAATTGCAATTCATTATCCGCGATCAATTCACGGCGTTTACACATTCGCACGGCGTCCTTTAGTATCCATGCGCATTGCCAATTTGTTCATGCGATACATTCATTGAGCGATACGGCCTTCGCCGCGCGAGGTGCGCTGCTCGCACACCGGCCGGCCATCGCGATTCCGTTTAAATCTTGTTGCTGGAGCCCTCGGGTTTGCCATGGCGGTTTCTTTTTCTCGCGAAATGCGCAGGATGATGCGATGCCTCGCCGTGGCCGGCATGGCGCTGCTCGCCGGCTGCGCGACGACGCCCGATCGTCCGGATAAAACCGTGCGCCGCGCGATATGGCCCCAGCCGCCCGACCAGCCGCGCTTCGCCTACGAGGCCGTGCTGCGCTCGGCGGCGGACGTCGGCGCGGGCGGCCAGGATCAGGTGTGGCGCGATCTGACGGGAATGTCGACCACCGCCGACACGCCGGTGTTCGAAAAGCCGGCAGCGGTCGTGGCGCGCAACGGAAACATCTATGTCAGCGATACCCGCACCAGGTCCGTCGTCGTATTCGACGTGCCGCGACGCAAGGTATTCCGGTTCGGGCTGCGCGAGCCCGGTACGCTGAAGCAGCCGACAGGGATGGCGCTCGATAGCGAGATGAACGTGTACGTCGCCGACAGCAAGCGGCGCCAGGTCGTCATGTACGACAGGCTCGGCCTGTACCTGAATGCCTTCGGCGGCCCGGCGGATCTCGAGCGGCCGACCGGCGTCGCGGTCAGCCCCGACGGCGAACGGATCTACGTCATCGACCGCTCCGACAACGAGAGCAGCCGGCATTGCGTGGTCGTGTTCGACAAGGAAGGCAAGAAGCTCAAGGTGATCGGGGCGCGCGGCAGTGCAAGCGGAGAATTCAATGTGCCGCTGCAAGGCGCGGTCGGTCCCGACGGCACGCTGTACGTGCTGGATTCGGGCAACTTTCGGGTGCAGGCCTTCGACCGCGACGGGAATTTTCTGCGCGCGTTCGGCAAGCCCGGCATCAATCCGGGCAATCTCGCGCGTCCGCGCGGCCTGGCGGTCGATGGCGAAGGCAATGTGTACGTGACCGACGCCAGCTTCAACAATTTCCAGATCTTCACGCCCGACGGCCGGCTGCTGCTGGCCGTCGGCGAGGCGGCCCGCAGCAGCAGCCCAGGACACTACGGGCTGCTGAGCGGCATCGCCGTCGATGAGACCGGCCGGGTCTAT
>JAKACN010000299.1 GCA_021821365.1 Pseudomonadota bacterium
GCATAGGGACGGGCGTCTCCGGAAACGATGGATTCCATGCAGGCGTCGTTCTTGAGCGCCGCCTTCCCACGGTTCTTGATCTCGACCATCATGACCAGGAACTTCACCAGGCCATCTTCAATCTCCTCGGTCCGTGTGCCCTCTGCCGCTGTCCCTTTGATGGACACCTCTTCGATCGGTCCGTATTCCTTCTTGAAGAGTTGATAGACCTGTTCCATCTCGTCGGCCGGCAGCGAGAACGTCAGCGTTTCTCCTGGAGCGATTTCCATCTCGCGCACTTTTGCGCGAAACGCCTTACTCCTGTTCAGCAATCGCAGCATTCCATCGACGGTTTTGTCGGTCGACGACAGCCTGCCCCTGGCGTCTTTGCTGACAGGTCCGCTGAAGGTGCGCCACACATGCTCGTCGTTGTCATTCGCAACGGTGGATGCGTGAATCCACGAGCGATGGCTATAGTGACGCGATGATGGTGCCGGCAGCATCGCAAAGTCGCCTCGTTCGGCCCTTCGCTGCAGTACGGCCACCTCGGCCGCGGCCGCCATCGACGACAATGGATTGGGGGTTCTTAGCCTGGCCATGGACCCGACCGCCAATGCGTACTTCCTCAATGTTTCAATCGGTCTGCGCGGCAGTTCTGTTTCGTGCCCTGCTCCGCCATGAGACGACGAAGCGCCTTGCTCCACCGGGCTCGACGCACCTTGCAGCAGCGGACGTCGTTCGTCGTTCACCGGTGAATGAGGAGCCGTAGTGGGAAGCGGCGCATGAAGAGCGGTATTGAGGCTGGGCATATCGGGTATCCGATGGCATCGAGTGGACTTGATTTTTCGCACCGCATGGCCGCACTGCCCCGCACTGCGAGGCTTGCGAGATGCAAATCTTATAAGTGGCTGGCTGCGGAATCCGGTTCCACTGGCGGGGTGCCTGATTCTTCAGAGCGGCTTTCGTCGTCATGCGCACGATAGGCCATGAGGGCAGCGGCCCTGGAACCTGCGGACTGGTCGCGCAAATAGTGGATTCAGGGTTTCTGCCCTCCTTGTTTCCATTCGTTCACGATAATCCGTGAAGAACGAAAAAAGGCCGGCATCGCTGCCGGCCAAGAACCCTCAAGAGACGCAGGATGGACCGGGCAGGTGAATCACCATCCTCCGCCGAGGGAGCGGATCAAGGCGACGGTGGCGGTGGCACGAGAACCGCGCAGCTGCACCGCGCTGCGTTCCACCGCCAGCAGGTTGCGCTGGGCGTCGAGCACATCGAGAAAGCTGGAGCGTCCGGCGTCGTACAGCTTGTGTGCGAGCTCGGTGCTGCGGCGTGCGCTGGCGACCGCGTCGTCGATGGCCTGTGCCTGGCCGGCGAGCGTGCGCAGGCCGACCAGGTTGTCTTCCACTTCAGCGAATGCGGACAGCACGCTCTGGCGGTAGCCGGCAACCGATTCCTCCAGCGCCGCTTCGCTGCGGGCGATGTTGGCGCGATTGCGTCCGCCGTCGATCAGGGGCAGGGACATCAGCGCGCCGACCAACCAGGTCCGGCTGCTCCACTTGAAAACGTCCGACAGGTCTTCCGATTCGCCGCCGCCGGCAGCCGTCAGGAACAGCGCCGGGAAGCGCGCCGATTTCGCGACGCCGATGCGTGCGTTGGCAGCAATCATCGCGCGCTGCGCAGCGGCGATGTCGGGCCGGCGTTCCAGCAGTGCCGATGGCAGACCGGGCGGAATCGCCGGCAACAAGGTCGAAGTCAGCAGCGGATTGTCCTGCATGCCGAAGGCGGCGGCTGGCTTGCCGAGTAGCACCGCGAGCGCATGTTCGAGCTGTGCACGCTGGCGCTCCAGCGCGATTGCATCCGAGCGTGTGGTCGACAGTTCCGTCTTCGAGCGGTCGAGGTCGAGCTCACCCAGGTCGCCGAGATCGTAGCGCCGCTGGTTGATGCGCACGTTCTCTTCACGCAGGCGCACCGTCTCGTTCAGGTAGGCGAGTTCCGCATCGGCGGCGCGCAACCGGAAGTAGGTTTGCGCCACGTCGGCCTGCAACGCGAGCAGTATCGAGCGCCAGCTTGCTTCACTCGCGGCCGCATCGGCTTGCGCCGCGCTGACGTTGTTGGCCACGCGGCCGAAGAGGTCGACTTCATAACTGGAGGTCAGCTTTGCATGCCACGTATTGAGAGGTGAAACCGGCGCGCCTTGCGGCAATCCGAGCGAGACGTCCGAGGCGCGGCCGCGCTGGCCGCCGAACTGCACGCCGACCTGCGGCACGCGGTCCGCTTCGGCCACGCCGGCGATGGCACGTGCCTGCTTTACACGGGCGGTTGCGGCGGCGAGGTTCTGGTTGGCCCTGGTTGCGTCGTCGATCAGCCGGTTGAGCGTATCGTCGTTGAATGCCTTCCACCATTCACCGCGCGGCTGCGCTTCGGCAGGTTGCGCGGTTTTCCACTTGGCGGCAAGGTTCTGGTCAGTCCCGGCCGCCTCCTTGTAGCTGCTCGGCACTTCGACGTCCGGCGCGCGCAGCTCGGGCGCCGCACAGCCGGCGAGGACAAGGGCGGCGACCAGCGGGATGAGTTTGATTGCTTGCATCATGCCACTCCTTTCGGCTTTGCTTCCGTATGGGTCACGGCGGGCACCGGTTGTTTTTCAAAATGTTTTGCCAGCGTGCGCAAGAGCACGTAGAACACCGGCGTGAGGAAAAGCCCGAACAGCGTTACGCCCAGCATGCCGGCGAATACCGCCACGCCCATCGCATGCCGCATCTCGGCGCCGGCTCCGCTGGAGAACACCAGCGGCACCACACCCATGATGAAGGCAATCGACGTCATCAGGATGGGACGCAGACGCAGGCGGCAGGCTTCAAGCGCGGCCTGCACCACGCTGCGGCCGTGCAGCTCCAGTTCCCGCGCAAATTCCACGATCAGGATCGCGTTCTTCGACGCCAGGCCCACCAGCACGAACAAGGCGATCTGCGTGAAGATGTTGTTGTCGCCATGCGTGAGTTTCACGCCGAGCAGCGCGCACAGGATCGACATCGGCACGATCAGGATCACCGCCAGCGGCAGCGTCCAGCTTTCGTATTGCGCGGCAAGGACGAGGAACACCAGCAGCACGCACAGCGGGAACACGATGACCATGGTGTTGCCGGCCAGGATTTCCTGGTAGGTCAGTTCCGTCCACTCATAGGTCACGCCCTTGGGCAGCACCTGCTTCGCGAGCGCCTCCATCGCGGCCTGCGCCTGTCCGCTGGAGACGCCGGGCGCCGGGCCGCCGTTGATATCGGCGGAGATATAGGCGTTGTAGCGCTGCACGCGATCGGGGCCGTAGCTGTCTTTCACGCGCATCAGCGACGACAGCGGAATCATCTCGCCCTTGTTGTTGCGTACCTTCAGCTGCGCGATGTCTTCGGCGTGCGAACGGAACGGCGCGTCGGCCTGCACCCGCACCTGGTAGGTACGGCCGAACTGGTTGAAGTCGTTCACGTACAGCGAGCCGAGGTTGATCTGCAGTGTCTGATAGATCGTTTGCAGGGGCACACCGAGCTGTTTGGCCTTGGTACGGTCGATGTCGGCGAACAATTGCGGTACGTTGATCTGGTAGCTGGAGAAAACTCCTGCAAGCTGCGGCGTCTGCCAGGCCTTCATCTGCAATGCCTGCACTGCCTTGTACAGCGCGTCGTAGCCGACGTTGCCGCGATCTTCGATCATCATCTTGAAGCCGCCGATGGTGCCCAGGCCGTTTACCGGAGGGGGCGGGAACACCATGATGAAGGCATCCTGGATGGCGCCCAGCTTCTGGTTGATCTGCTGCGCGATCGCCATGCCCGACTGCTGCGGCGACTTGCGCTCCTCGAAGGAATCCAGCGCGAAGAACACGATGCCGGCATTCGGCGCATTGGTGAAGCCGTTGATCGACAGGCCGGGGAAGGCCACGGAATCCTTCACGCCCGGTACGCTCTTGGCGATGTCGGACATGCGGCGAATCACGTCTTCGGTGCGTTCCAGCGAAGCAGCGTCCGGCAGTTGCGCGAAGCCGACCAGGTATTGCTTGTCCTGCGCCGGCACGAAACCGCTCGGCACCGCCTTGAACACGAACACGGCGGCGATCGACAGCACGGCATACACACCGAGTGCGATGGTCTTGCGCTGGAGCACACCGCGCACGCCGGTTTCATAGCCATGCGAGCCGCGATGGAAGACGCGGTTGAAGCCGATGAAGAAGCGGCCGAACAACCTGTCCATGACGAGCGTGAGCGCATCCTTCTTGGCGCCATGCGGCTTCAGCAGTGTGGCGGCCAACGCCGGCGACAGCGTGAGCGAGTTGAATGCCGAGATCACCGTCGAGATCGCAATCGTCAGCGCGAACTGGCGATAGAACTGGCCGGACAGACCGGACACAAAGGCAATCGGCACGAACACCGCGCACAGCACCAGTGCGATGGCGATAATGGGACCGCTCACTTCCTTCATCGCCTGCACCGTGGCATCGCGCGGCGACAGCCCGCTTTCGATGTTGCGCTCGACGTTTTCCACCACCACGATCGCGTCATCCACCACGATACCGATCGCCAGCACCAGGCCGAACAGCGACAGCGTATTGATCGAGAAGCCGAAGCCGAGCAACACCGCGAAGGTGCCGATGATGGACACCGGCACGGCAACCAGCGGGATAACCGAGGCACGCCAGGTCTGCAGGAACACGATCACCACCAGTACCACCAGCGCAATCGCTTCGAGCAGGGTGTGGATCACGGCATTGATCGATTCGCGCACGAACTGCGTCGGATCGTAGACCACGCTGTAGTCGACGCCTTCCGGGAAGTCCTTTTTCAGTTCTTCCATCTTGGCGCGCACGTCGGACGATAGTTGCAGCGCATTCGCTTCCGGCGCTTCGAAGATCGCAATCGCCGCCGCCGACTTGTTGTTCAGGAGCGAACGCAATGCATAGCTGTTGGAGCCGAGCTCGATGCGTGCCACATCCTTCAGCAGCGTGACGGAGCCGTCGGGGCCGGTGCGCACGATGATGTTGCCGAACTCTTCCTCCGATTGCAGGCGGCCCTGGGTGTTGACGGTGAGCTGGAATTCGGCATTCTTCGACGGCGCTTCGCCGATGGTGCCGGCAGCCACCTGCACATTCTGTTCGCGGATAGCGTTCACCACATCGCTCGCCGTCATGCCGCGTGCGGCAACCTTTTGCGGGTCGAGCCAGATGCGCATTGCATAGTCGCCCGCGCCGAACAGCAGCACCTCGCCCATGCCTGGGATGCGGGCGAGCTGGTCCTTGATGTTCAGTACCGCGTAGTTGCGCAGATAGACGTCGTCATAGCGGTTATTG
>JAKACN010000050.1 GCA_021821365.1 Pseudomonadota bacterium
GCGCCGCCTGGGTCGCGTCGTGTACCGGCCGCACGACCGCGGCCTGCAGGAAGTACCGGAGATGGGCGCATAGCATGATGCCGGCCGCGCTCAGGCTTGCCATGCCCCATGCGTGCGGCGCGGCATCGGAACCGATAATGCCGAGCAGGAGCAAGGCCGTACAGATCATCCCGATCTTCAGGTCGAGCAACCGTCCCATCGGCAGGTTTGCGAGCCTGGCGATGCCGCCCGCCAGCCCGGTGTGCACGGCCGTGCCGCGCTGCAGGGCGACGTGTTTCGCCTCGCCGCGACGGATCTTTTGATACAGGGCTTCCGCCGCTTGCACCTGCTGCCGCCCGGGCTTGGTCCGCACCGACATGTAGCCGACGACGCGCCCGTCTTCGCGCACCGGGGTGACGTTTGCCAGCACCCAGTAGAAATCCCCGTTCTTGCGGCGATTCTTCACGAGGCCGGACCAGGGAATGCCGGCATGCAGCGTGTCCCACAAGTCGGCGAAGGCTTCGGGGGGCATGTCGGGATGCCGGACGATGTTGTGCGGAGCGCCCAGCAGTTCCTCTTCCGGGAATCCGCTGACTGCGATGAAGCTGGGGTTGACGTACGTGATCCGTCCCTTGGTATCGGTCTTGGACACAATCGCGACGCCGTCGCGCAGGACGTATTCCGAGTCCGTGACGGGAAGGTTTTTCCGCATCGGTTGTCTCCTTGTTCCGGATGGCGTCCCTACAGGCGCAAGACCGCGCGGCACAAAAGGCATCGCGCCGCCGATTCCCACGTTATTTCCGGAAGGAAATAAGCCGATAATAACATTATTGACTTGAAGGTTTTGATTTATATCAACCTTTTGTTGCAATTTTCAACGCCTCCGGGCGTTGCGAAAATGCATTCAAGCTGCTGGCGGGTTGGAGACTTCGTCGCTCTCCGCGGGCGGACCGTGCCGGGCAGACGCGGCAATGATGCAGGGATAAAAGGGAGCGAAGCAGGGCCGACGGATTCAGGAACTCAAAGCCCGCCGCATTGCGTGAAAAACCGGAAGCTGTTTTTTGCGCCGCGCTTCACCGCATACATGGCGGCATCGGCATGTTTGAGGAGCGCGTCCTCGTCCTGGCCGTCGTCCGGGAAGATGCAAATGCCGACGCTTGCGGTCACGGAGTGCGCCGCGCCGGCAAGCATGACCGGCGCGCGCAGCGCCGACGTGATCTTCCGGGCGATGCCCTCCAGCTGCTGGTTGTCGCCGGGTTCCTGGACGATCACCACGAATTCGTCGCCCGCCAGGCGCGCCACGAAATCGCTCCCTCGCATGTTCTCGGTCAGGCGCTTCGCCGTTTCCTTGAGCAACCGGTCGCCGGCGTCGTGGCCCGACGTGTCGTTGACGGCCTTGAAATGGTCGAGGTCGATGAACATGAGCGCGAATTTCCGGTCGTAACGCCGCGCCTGCTGCACCTGGTAGCTGAGCATCTGGTTGAACATCATGCGGTTCGGCAGGCCGGTCAGGATGTCGTGGCTGGCGAGATGCCGGATGCGCTCTTCCGCCACTTTGCGCTCGGTAATGTCCTTGCCGGTGCCGCGATAGCCGGTCAGCTGCCCGTCCGCATCGCGGATCGGCAGGCCGCTGATGCTGAGGTAGCGCGGCTCGGTGCCGGGCAAGCGGGTCTTCAGCACCAGTTCGTAGAATGGCTGGCCGCCGGCGAGGCAACCCTGGTGCTCCAGCCACTGCTCCATCGACACATTGTCGAAGGGCAGTTCCCACAAGGTCTTGCCGAGGAAGTCTTCGGCGGCCATGGCGGTCCTGGCGTGCACGTCGCCATTGATCTGCACGAAGCGGAAGCGGCTGTCCTGTTCCCAGTACCAGTCGGAAGACAGCTCGGTGAGGTCGCGGAAACGCTCCTCGCTGGCACGCAATGCGGCTTCCATCCGGCGCCGCGCCGTCACGTCACGCAGCATGCCACGGAAGCCGACCGGCTCGCCGCTGTCATTCCTGACCAGCAGGATCGACCCTTCGCACAGGACGGTGCTGCCGTTCTTGTGCTTGAGCAGCCAGTCGATGCCCTTTTTCGGCACGCCGGTACGAAACACCTCGTTGAAGTTGGCGAACACGTACGCCACCTCCTCCGGATTGTGGTACGCGGAATAATTCAGCCCGATCAGTTCCTCCATGGCGTACCCGAACATGCGGCAGAACGCCTGGTTGCAGAGCATCAGCGTGCCCGCCAGGTCGACCTCGTAATAGGCCTCCTCGATGCTCTTCAGGATGGAGCGGTATTTCTCCTCGCTGGCGCGCAGCGCTTGCTCCGCCTCGCAGCGCGCGGTGATGTCGCGCGAGATGCCGCGAAAACCGATCGCCTTGCCGCCTGCGTCGACGATGAGCTGCGTCGATGTCTGCACGATGCCGTAGGTGCCGTCCTTGCGCCGCACCGGATATTCCGCCAGTTCCGCCGGCTGGCCGGTGCGGTACACCTGGTTGAATGCCTTGTAGATGGCGGCCGTCACGTCGGGGTCGGCGTAATCGCGGTAGCCGAGCCGCAGCGCCTCTTCGCGCGTGCACCGGTGCATCCGGCACAGCGCGTCGTTGACCAGCGTGTAGTTGCCCTCCAGGTCCACCTCGAAGTAGCCGTCGCTCATGTCTTCGAGGATGCGGCGATACTTCTCCTCGCTCTCGCGCAAGGCGTCAACGGCCTTCCTGCGCTCGGTTTCGCGTTCGAAATTGTCGAGCGCGAACACGATGTCGCGCCCCATGCGTTCGAGCAGCTGCACGATCTCGTCGTCGAATGCGTCGATATCGCGCGAATACAGCAGGAGCACGCCGGCCGACCGCCCGTTCCGGACCAGCGGAACGGCGGCACCCGCCGCGGCGCGCTCCTTGCCGGCCGCCTTGCGCCAGGGCTGCGAACGCGGATCGTTGATGAAATCGTTGATCACGCAAGGCTTGCCGTCGCGGAAGGCGGTACCGACCATGCCCCGCCCTTCCGGCAAATCGTGGTCGAACGAGATGCGCACCATGCGCAGGGTGTCCGCGCCGGCGCCGGCCACCGCCGCCACCCTGGCCCATTCCGATGCCGGGTCGGGCAGCAGCACCGAGGCGCTGACAATCTGCCCGCCGCGCACCGCCACCTCGCACACCTGCTGATACAGTTCGTCGGGAGCGCGCGCATGCAGGATGACTTCGTTGGTGCCGCTGATGGCCGCGTACATCTGGCCGATGCGTACCGCTGCCCGCTCCGCCTGCTTGCGCCGCGTGATATCGCGGCCGATGCTCACCACGATCCAGCGGCCGTCGATGCGGATCGCGCGGCGATGGATTTCGAACAGGAATACTTCGCCCGCGCGGTTGTGCGCCTTGCCTTCGCTGGTCCTGCCGAGGCCGCCGCCGGCGATCAATTCGTCGTAATCGGTTTCGATGGTGCGCCGGTCGGAAAGGAGTATGTCTTCGGGGCCCATCGCGAACAGTTCCTCGCGCGCATAGCCGGTCAGTTCGCATGCGGTTTCATTCATGTCGATGAAGCGCATGGTCTCGCGATCAACCAGGAGGATGGGATCGCCCGACACTTCCACCGCCGCACGGAAACGCCGCGTCTCCTCTTCGCGCCGTCTTTCTGCGGTGATGTCGTGCATCACGCCGCGATAGCCGCTGAATGCGCCCGTGTCGTCGAAGACCGGTTCGCCGGCCACCTTGAGGAAGCACTGTTCGCCCGACGCGAGATGCCAGCGCCATTCGACATCGCGAAAGGGCGCGCGACGATGGATGCCGTCCCGCCATTCCTGCCACGACGCCGGTCCGAGGAGCTCGGCCAGCTCCCACGGGCGTTGTCCCAGGGCCACCTGAATGACCCGGTCGTCCAGGTTCGGCTGCGCGCGCGTGCTCCGGACCAGGGTGAACCGGCAGTCGGTGTCCTGCTCCCAATAGAAATCCGCACAGAGCGCAATCAGGCTGTTCATCGGGGTGAATGCGGGCCGCCGGGGCCGCGCCGCGTGAAAGACCCCCACGAAATTGCCACAAGGCAATTCAAAATGCAATCGTCCTCGCGGACGATGTCGATCCGGGCAGGCGGACAGGCGGCCGGAGAAATTTATTTCCGAAAAGCAAAATCCTGCGCTAAGCTACCAGAGTTTCGCTTTGCTGCAGGTTCCGCACTCGTGCGATTCTGACAACAGGCCGGGATCCATGCAAGGTGACCCGACCGTCCGATGGGAGTCATGGAAACTACCGACAAGACACTGGCCGGCTCCGGGCCGGGGTCATGGCGCCAGCGTCTGACCCTGAAGGCGAGGCTCATCCTGCTCGCGGTGGGGCTATTCGCGGCCTTCATCTGGGCACTGACCTTCTTTTCGGCGACCGTTCTCAAAAGCCAGTTCGAGGACGTGCTGCGCGACCAGCAGCTCGCCGCCACGCGGCGCCTCGCCCTGGAACTCGACGTCAAGCTGAAGGAGCGCGTCGAGAGCCTGACCCGCGTCGCCGCCCGCGTCCCGACGGATCTCGGGGAGAAGACGCTGGACGGCTACCTCCAGCAGTTCGTCGCCTTGCACGGCACCTTTTCCGGCGGCATCGTGATCATCGGCCTGGACGGCGTTGCCATCGCCGATTTTCCGGCGACTCCCGGACGGCGCGGCACGTTTTTCGGCGACCGCGAGTATTTCCGGCGCACCGTGCAAACGCAGCGGCCCTACATCGACAAACCCATCATCGGACGCGCGCTGAAGCGGCCGGTGCTCGTCATTTCGGCTCCGGTGTTCGATGCCGGCGGCAAGCTGCGCGCCGTGATGACCGGTATCACGGACCTCACCGCGCCCAATTTCCTCGGCCTTGTCAGCCAGCCGGAGATGGCGGGCAAGGGCGAGCTGTTCGTGTTTTCCCCCCACGACAAACTGATTATTGCCGCCAGCGACGCGGGTCGCGCCATGACGCCCACCTCGCCGCGCGGTATCAATGCCATGATCGACCGCCTGGCGGACGGATTCGAAGGTTCGGGCATCGCGGTTAATTCGCAGGGCATCCCGAAGCTGTATTCGGCGGTCCGCGTGCCGGCCGCGAACTGGTTCGCGCTGTCGGCATTGCCGATCGAGGTTGCGTTCGGTCCGGTCCAGACCATGCAGCACTACCTGTATGCGCTGGCTGCGGTCATGACACTGCTCGCTGTCCTGATCTTGCGTCACACAGCGAAGCACTTGCTGGCACCGCTCGACGAGGCCACGGCCGCCATACGGCGCATGACCGGCGGCGAAGCGCCGATGCTGCCGGTGCCGGTGTCGCGCCAAGATGAGGTCGGCGAGCTGATCGCCAATTTCAACCTGCTGGTCGAAGACCGGCAGCGCTACGAGACCGCGCTTGGCGAAAGCGAACGCAAGCTGCGCAAGCTGGTCGAAAGCGCGCCGGAAGCCATCGTGGTCGAAACGCTGGGACGGTTCGCGTATGTGAATGACGCCGCGGTGGCCTTGTTCGGCGCCGCCTCGCGCGAGCAGTTGCTGGGCCGGTCGGTCATGGAGCGGATTCCGCCGGAAATCCATTCGGCGGCGCTGGAGAACATGCGTCAAATCAACGAAGAGCGGACGCCGGTGCCGCAGCGGGAAGGAAAGCTCCTGCGCATGGACGGCTCGCAGATCGACGTGGAACTGTCGGCGGTGCCCTTCGTCCATGAAGACGAACACGGCGCGCTGGTATTCGTGCGCGACATCACCGAACGCAAGCGCGCCGAGGAAACCCAGCAGAAACTCAACCGGGCGCTGCGCCTGCTGAGCGACTGCAACATGACGCTGGTGCACGCGGAGCGCGAACAAAGCCTGCTGGATGAAATCTGCCGCCTCATCGTCACCAGCGGCGACTACCTGATGGCCTGGGTCGGTTATCCGGAACAGGACGAGCAGAAGTCGGTGCGCCCGGTGAGCCATTTCGGCCTGAACGACGGCTACGTCGAGAATGCCAATGTTTCCTGGGCCGACAACGTGCGCGGAAAGGGCATCATCGGAAACTGCGTGCGGACCGGGGAAATACAGGTCAACCAGAACTATCTCGACAATCCGGCCATGGCGCCGTGGCGCGAAGCCGCCGCCCGGCGCGGCTATCGCTCCAGCATCGCACTGCCGCTGAAAGGCGATCAGGGCATGTTCGGCGTGCTGTCGATCTATTCGCGCGACCCGGAATCCTTCGCCGAGGATGAGGTGAAGCTGCTGGAAGAACTCGCCACCGATCTCGCCTTCGGCATCGCCACCCTGCGCGCGCGCACCCAGCGCGAGGCGGCCGAGGAAAAGCTGGCCTTCCTCGCGCACTACGACCCGCTGACCCACCTGCCCAACCGCGTGCTGCTGCGCGACCGCTTCGAGCGCGCGGCCGCGCGCGCCGGCCGCCAGCAGCGCCGCGTGGCCATGCTGGTGCTCGATCTCGACAACTTCAAGCGCGTCAACGACAGCCTCGGCCACGAGGTCGGCGACCTGCTGCTGCTGCGCGTGGTCGACCGCCTGAAGCATTGCATCAGCGAGGGCGACACCATCAGCCGCCAGAGCGGTGACGAGTTCGTCATCCTGCTGCAGGACCTGTACGACACCGGCGCCGTCGGCCGCATGGCGCAGTCCATCCTCGATTCGGTATCGGAACCGTTCGAGATCGGCGAGCACACCATCAGCACCTCCTTCAGCATCGGCATCGGCATGTATCCGGGCGACGGCACCGATTTCGATACGCTGCTCAAGAACGCCGATGCCGCGCTCTATCATGCCAAGGACAACGGGCGCGACACCTACCGCTTCTTCGCCAATACGATGAATGTCGATGCGCTGGCCAGCATGCAGCTGCACAGCAACCTGCGCAAGGCGGTCAAGAACCAGGAATTCCTGCTGCACTACCAGCCGCAGATCGATATCGGCAGCGGCGCCATCGTGGGCGCCGAAGCACTGGTGCGCTGGCGCGGCGGCGACGGCGCGCTGATCGCGCCGGGACGCTTCATTCCAATGGCCGAGGAAAGCGGGCTGATCGTGCCGATCGGCGAATGGGTGCTCAATGAAGCCTGCCGCCAGGCGAAGGAATGGATCGACGACGGGATGCCGCCGCTGGTGGTCGCGGTCAACCTGTCGGCGCAGCAGTTCCGCCGCGGCGACATCGTGGACACCGTGCGGCGCGCGCTGGCCCGGTCGGGCTTGCCGCCGGCATTGCTGGAGCTGGAGCTGACGGAGTCGCTCCTGCTGCAGGACACTGCCGGCGTGATGGAAACGCTGCACAGCCTGAAGAGGCTCGGTGTGCTGCTGTCGATCGACGACTTCGGCACCGGCTATTCCAGTCTTGCCTATCTGAAGAAACTGGCGGTCGACAAGCTGAAGATCGACCAGAGCTTCGTGCGCGACCTGTCGGTGGATGCGGACGACGAAGCCATCGTGAAGGCCGTCATCCAGCTCGGCCATGCGTTGCAACTGCACGTGGTGGCGGAAGGCGTCGAGACCGAAAGCCAGCTCGCTTTCCTGCGCAGGCACGGCTGCGACCAGGCGCAAGGCTACCTGATCACGCGTCCGCTGCCGGCGGCGGATTTCCGGGATTTTGCGGCGACCCTAATGCAGGCCTGACGTGTCGCCCACCCTCGGCATCCGGTTGATGCGCGACAGGCTGCCGTCCAGGATCATCTCCTCGAATTTCTGCGCCGGCACCGGGGGGCTGAAAATGAACCCCTGCGCGCTGGTGCATTCGCGCGCTTTCAGGTAGGCCAGCTGCTCCGCGGTTTCCACGCCGCCGGCCGCCACCGCAATGCCGAGGTTGTGCGCCAGGCTGATGATGGCCGAAGCAATCGCCGAGTCCTCGCGCCGGTGCGGCAGATGCTGCACGAAAGTCTTGTCGATCTTGAGCGCATCGACGCAGAAATCCTTGAAGTCGGTCAGCGCCGTGGCGCCGGTGCCGAAATTGTCGATAGCCAGGCGGATCCCGGACTGGCGAAGCCCGGCAAGCGCCGCCTTGATTTCCGGATGCCGGCCCAGCATCGCTTCCGTTACCTCGAGTTCGAGATCGAAGGGTGCCAGCCCTGCATTGCTCAGGATCGATGGTATCAGCGCGGCGAATTGCGGATCGTTGAACTGCCGCGCCGAGCAGTTGATCGACAGGCGCAGGTCGCCGAGCCCCTTCGCCTTCCATCGCCGCACCTGGTGGCAGGCTTCGCGCAACGCCCATTCGCCGATCTCGACCACCATGCCGGTTCGCTCGATGATGTCGAGGAACTCGCCGGGGAGCACCGTATCCAGCGCCGTCGCATTCCAGCGCAGCAATGCCTCGACCGAAGAGATTGTCCACTTCTCGAGGTCGACCAGCGGCTGGTAATACAGTTCGAACTGGTGGTTCTTCAGGGCGCAGCGCAGCGCGGCTTCGCGATCGCGCCGCCAGGCCTGGCGGGAAACCAGGTCCGAGGTATAGAACTGGTAAGTGTGCCGCCCCGCCTCCTTGGCGCGATACAGCGCAAGGTCGGCGCGCTTGAGCAGCTCGACCGAATTCTTTCCGTCCGCCGGATGAATGCAGATGCCGATGCTGGTGCCGCTCACCACTTCCTGCGATTCCAGCTGGTACGGTCGGCCGAGTTCCAGGACAAGCTTGCGTGCCAGGGTGTCGGCGGCGTCCGGCTGCGAGGTATCTGCCTGGATGACGACGAATTCGTCGCCGCCGAGGCGGGCGACGAAATCGGTCTCGCGCAGGATCGAGCTGATGCGCAGCGCAACCTCCTTCAGCAGCAAATCGCCGGTGTGATGGCCGAAGGTGTCATTGACATGTTTGAAGCGGTCGAGGTCGAGCAGCAGCACGGCCAGCGGCACTTTATTGCGTTGCGACAGCGCGAGCGCCTGGTGCAGGCGATTGCTGAAGCTGACGCGGTTGGGCAGGCCGGTCAGCATGTCGTGATTGGCGAGGAAGCGCGTCTGCTCGTCCGCCAGCCGCTGCACCGTCTGATCGCGCATGATCTTCACGAAACCGCGCAAGCTGCCGTCCGGATGGCGCAATGCCGTCACCACACCGGTGGCCCAGAAGCGGCTGCCGTCGCGCCGCAGGTGCCAGCGGTCGTCGTCGGAGCGGCCGATGGCGCGTGCCTCGTCCAGTTCGCGCAGGGGCTCGCCCATCTCCCGGTCTTCCGAAGTGAACAGGCTGGCGACAGGCCGGCCGATCGCCTCGGCCGCAGACAGGCCCAGTATCCTTTCGGCACCGGTGTTCCAGCTCATGATATTGCCGGCCGGGTCGATCGTCATGATCGCGTAGTCGCTGGATGCTTCCACCAGCAGCCGGAAATCCTCCTGCGACTGCTTCAGTGCGCGTTCGGTTGCGACCCGCTGGGTGATGTCGCTATTGGTTTCGAGATAGCGATAGGGCTTCCCCTCATGGAACTCCAGCGCCCACTCGCTGAAGACGATCAGCTCGTGTCCATCCTTTGCCGTATGGATCAGTTCGCCTTCCCAGTAATGCTGCCGCTGCATGATCGCGTATATCTCGTCGAGCGGCTGCGGAAAGCGGGTCTTGAGCAGGCTGTGGCTCACCCGCCCGATCGCTTCGTCGCGGCCGTAGCCGTACATCTTTTCCGCGCTCCTGTTCCAGTAGGTAATGACGTTGTCGATGGTGCGTGCGACGATGGCATCATGCGAAAGATCGAGCAGGCTGGCCTGCTCCCGCAACTGGCTCGCCTGCAAGGCGAGCATCCGCTCGCGATGGCGCTGCTCGGTAATGTCATGCAATACCGTCACCGCTCCCGCCGGCGCCCCACGGCTGTCGAGCAAGGGACGGGCGTTGATGTTCAGCCACACGCCGTCCCTCCCCGCCCCATCGCCGGCAAGGAAGCCGATCATGCCGTCCACATGTTCGCCGCGCAATGCGCGCGCCGTCGGCCGTTGCTCGCGCGGATACGGTGTCTTTCCGTCCGGTTTCAGCAAGGTAAAGGCATCGACGTGCCCGGAGTTGGCCGCACCGCGGAAATGCATCTGCAGCAGGCGCTGCCCGGCGGGATTGACCAGGATCAGGCGCCCGGACAGATCGGCGACGGCGACCGCGCTTGCCATGCTCTGGAGGATCGACGTCGTGAGGTCGACTTGCCGGCGCAGGCCTTCTTCGAGCGCCTTGCGTTGCGAAATGTCGTGCAGCGAGGCAAGGAAAATCGTCCTGCCCGGCGTAACGACCGGCACGACGGTCAGTTCCACCAGGATCTCCTGGCCGTCCTTGCGGCGCGCCGGCATTTCCGTCCGCTTGTACAGGAGCTTGCCGTTGCCCGCTTCGGCGTAGTGCTTGAGTCCGGCCAGATGGTCCGCGCGAAGACGCTCCGGGATGAGCTTATCGGCCAGCAGCGTTCCGATCGCTTCGTCCCTGCTCCAGCCGAACGTGCGCTCCGCCTGATTGCTCCATTCGATGATCCTGTCGTCGCGGTCGATGGCGATGAATGCATCCAGCGCGTTATCGATGATCAGCCGATACAGTTGCTCGGCCTTGCGTGCTTCTTGTAACAGGAGTTTCATGCAGCCTCATCCGCCGGATCGTATGCGCCCCAGATTGATGTGACCTCACAAGCGCGGCCGGGTTTCTCGGCGCGGTGCGGGCGGTGCACGTTCCGGTACTTTCCACTTCCGATTCCGGAAGGCTTGACGTGGGTCAAGCAAGAATCGTCCCGGTGTACCTAACATGAGGAAGAGGGTGGTGCATTGCAGCATCGCGGTTGAAACTTTTTTGGCAGTGCAGCAAACCTTATCGGCTGTCGGGTGTCCATAGAGAGAAAGGCCCCGCGGCAATGCGCCGGCCGCCCGCGTCCGACAGCTCCGCGGCGACGCATGATGACGACTGACCGGACGCGTCCTGACTATTGGAGAAGCAGATGGACAGACCGCGATCGAATCTCGAACACGCCCTGCCGACGCATGAGCCGACCAAGGCAACGCTTCCCTCCAAGCCGTGGTCCGCTACCGATATCGAACCGCCGGAGACAATCGATCGCCTGATCCATGCGATGACCGGCCGCCTCACGGGCAGCCTCTCCCCGGTCAGTCTTTCGCTGGCCTATCTCGACTGGGCGCTGCACCTGTCGCAGTCGCCGGGAAAGTGGCGCAAGCTCGGTGAAAAGGCCATGCGCAAATCGGCGCGCTTCGCGATGTATGCCATGCATGCGCAGACGGACAAGGACTGCGAACTGTGCATCGAACCGCTGCCGCAGGACCGCCGCTTCCGTACCGATGCATGGCGCCGCTGGCCGTTCAACCTGATCCACCAGAGCTTCCTCCTTAACCAGCAGTGGTGGCACAACGTGACCACCGGCATTGGCGGCGTTTCCACGCACCACGAACAACTGGTGTCCTTCGTCGCGCGGCAATTGCTCGACACCGTTTCGCCGGTCAACTTCATTGCCACCAATCCGGAAGTGCTCGATACGACGGTGCGCGAAGGCGGCGTCAACCTGCTGCGCGGCGCGATGAACTACCTGGAGGACGTCGAACGCACGCTGGCCGGCAAGCCGACCGCCGGCTTCGAGGATTTCATGCCCGGCAGGCATGTCGCAATCACGCCCGGCAAGGTGGTCTACCGCAACCGGCTGATCGAACTGATCCAGTACGCGCCGATGACCAAGGAAGTCCATGCCGAGCCGATCCTGATCATCCCGGCGTGGATCATGAAGTACTACATCCTCGACCTCTCGCCGCACAACTCGCTGGTGCGCTATCTCGTCAGCCGCGGCCATACGGTGTTCATGGTGTCCTGGCACAACCCCGATGCGCACGACCGCGATCTCGACATGGAAGACTACCTGCGGCTGGGCGTGCTGGAGGGGCTCAACGCGGTGCAGACCATCGTGCCCGACCGCAAGATCAACACCGTCGGCTATTGCCTCGGCGGCACGCTGCTGGCGATGGCCGCCGCCTATCTCGCGCAGATCGGCGACGAGCGCGTCAATTCGATGACGCTGCTGGCGGCGCAGACCGACTTCACCGAAGCCGGCGAGCTGAGGCTGTTCATCGACGACAGCCAGCTCAACTTCCTGGACGACATCATGTGGAACCAGGGCTTCCTCGACAACCGCCAGATGGCCGGCGCCTTCCAGCTGCTGCGTTCGCATGACCTGATCTGGTCGCTGATCGTGCAGCAATACCTGCTCGGCGGCCGACAGACCATCACCGACCTGATGGCATGGAACGCGGACGCCACGCGCATGCCGTACCGCATGCACAGCGAATACCTGCACCGGCTGTTCCTGCGCAACGACCTGTTCGCCGGACGCTACAAGATCAACGGCCGGCCGATCTCGCTCGGCGACATCCGCGTTCCGCTGTTCGCGGTCGCCACCGAAACCGACCATGTCGCTCCCTGGACCTCGGTCTACAAGATCAACCTGATCGCCGATCCCGACATGACCTTCCTGCTCACCAACGGCGGCCACAATGCCGGCATCGTCAGCGAACCCGGCCACAAGGGGCGTCACTACCGGATGGCGCACAGCCCTTCCGGCACCAATTACATCGACGCGGAAAACTGGTACCTGTCCAACGAACCCGTCGAAGGCTCCTGGTGGCCCGCCTGGGAAAGCTGGCTTGCGCAGCACGGCAGCGGCATGGTCGCGCCGCCGGCCATGGGCGCGCGCAAGAACGGCTACGCCCCGCTGGGAGACGCGCCGGGCAGCTATGTGATGGAGCGGTAGGCGTTCTGCCCACGGAAAGCACGGCAGCCCTTGTGACCGACAAGAAGTAGCGGCAAGACCGGCCACGACCAGGGAAAAACCTGGTCGTGCGGGCATCATGAACACGGTCCATTCCTGGCTTTCCGCAGCCTCCATGGACAATGGCTATTCGCCGCCAGCTATTTGGCTCCATCGGGCATGACAGAAATACGACATCCTTCTAAAACCTGCATGATTCGGGATAGAATAGCCGCAAGATCGCCTTGAATAACAAGAAGGATCGACACTGTTTTGCTGCGCGGCGCAGCAAAGGCGCCGCCGACAGCCAGCCAGATCACACCGACTTGAGACACTTTCTTCCATGCTGACCGACGTTTGCACTCTTCCCCGATTGCACCTGACGCGCATCGTTCCGGCGGAAGGCTCGGTATTCTGATCATGGAAGCCTTGCTCAAGCACCTGGTGGACATGACTTGCCAGCGCGACCATGTGCTGCTCGACAGTTCCGTCGTCTCGGCATTGCATGAGCTGGTCGATGCCAGGCAAGTCCGCGTCCACGAAATCTTCCGCTTCCGGAATGACCTGTTTCTGCGTCCGCGCGTATGGATCACGGGCGACAAGATCGTGTCGGCCGAAGAAATGCTCGACAACGAAACTGGCGGCGAGCCGCTCAACACCTATCCGTTCCTGGTCGAAGGCATCAAGCAGCGCAAGAACTGCATCGAACGGGTGAACGACGCGGGCGAGCATGTGCTGTGGCTGCCGGTCTGGCTGAACGACAAGGTCAGCACCTGCATCGAGGTGACCGACCCGACACCGTACAACGGCGATACGCTGCACATGATCGATGGCATCCTCAGCGTCTACCGCAACTATCAGGCCATCCTCGATTACAGCGAACGCGACTCGCTGACCGGCCTGCTCAACCGCAAGACCTTCGACGAAAAGTTTTCCAAGCTCCTCTCCTGCGCCATGCTTGAAAGCGCGCCCAAGGACCTGGAAGAGCGCCGGCATGCGCATGACGGCGATATCAGGCAGTGGCTGGCGGTGGTCGACATCGACCACTTCAAGCGCGTCAACGACCAGTTCGGCCACCTGTACGGCGACGAGGTGCTGATCCTGGTGGCGAACCTGCTGCGTTCGTCCTTCCGCGCGCAGGATCGCGTGTTCCGCTTCGGCGGCGAGGAATTCGTGGTGCTGCTGCGCTCGACCACGCTGGACGACGCGCGCAGGATCTTCGAGCGCTTCCGCGCCAACGTGGAGCAGCATGAATTCCCGCAGGTCGGCAAGGTCACGGTCAGCATCGGCTTCGCCAGCATCTCCACCGAATCGCCGGTCGTGATTCTCGGCCACGCGGATCAGGCGCTGTATTACGCCAAGGAAAACGGCCGCAACCGGGTCTGCTTCTACGACGAGCTGGTCTCCAGCGGCGAACTGCATTCCGAAGTGTCGAACGATACCGTCGAATTCTTCTGAGCGGCGTCGGGTCGCCGTCTCGCCGAGGCCGCCCGCCTTCATGTCCTGATCATTACTCGGTCCAATCCGATATCCGCATTCCGTCGCGAGGCCGGGCACGCCAGCCGGTTACACGCTTCGCACTACTTTCGATCACGAGAAAAGCCCCGCTCAAGGCCACAGCGATCTGGAGTTTTGTTTTCTTGCAACGCCCTCCGCAACCAACCTCCCGTTACACCATCTGTTTCCCGCCATTTTGATATATCTCAACGAAATTCCTCCTGTCTCCAACTAATTTGCGGATGGGAAATTAACGCATATTCAAAAGGGGTCGATTGACATGCATCTTGGATTCGGACCGCATGCCATGCGGAAGGGTGTTATTGCGCTGGCGATCAGCCAGCTTTTCTGTTTGTCCGCGAGCGCGGCGCAAACCGATGCCGAACGCATCGCGGAACTTGAAAAGAAACTGGAAAAGAGCCTCGGCCTGATAGAACAGCTGTCGGCGCGCGTCAAGCAACTCGAAGCCGGCAAGCCCGCGACAGCGGACCAAGGCCGGGTCGAGGAGAAAGTCGCGGCGCAAGCCGAGCGGATCGGACAACTGGAAAAGAACGTCGAGCAGGTTGCCGAAACGTCCGCCAAGCGCGCGTCGGTCGGCCTGCCGCTGCACGGATTCGCGGATGTCGGCTATGCGCGCGAGTCGCGCGACCCGAACGGCCGCAAGGGCGGCTTCGCCCTTGGCAATCTCGACCTGTACCTGACGCCGGAATTCGGCGACCGCGTCAAATCGCTGGCGGAACTGGTGTTCGAAATGGGCGAAGACGGTTCGCTCGGCACCGACCTCGAACGGCTCCAGATCGGCTATACCGTAAGCGACGCCCTGACCGTCTGGGGCGGCCGCTTCCATACGCCGTATGGCTACTGGAACACCGCGTTCCATCACGGTGCGCAAATCCAGACATCGATCATGCGTCCCCGCTTCATCGCATTCGAAGACCAGGGCGGCATCCTGCCGGCACACACGGTCGGCCTGCTGGCCTCCGGCGGAGTCCGGCTGGGCGGCGGCAAACTGCAATACGATGCCTACCTCGGCAACGGCAACGACATCCGCGACCGGGAGCTTGATTTCAATGCCGTCATGGACGACAACACCAACAAGATGGTCGGGGGCAACGTGCGCTATCAGTTCGCGGGCGCACTGGAAGGCCTCACGCTCGGCCTGCACGGCCTGAACGAGCAGGTCGACACCTACGGCGCAGGCAACGTCCGTCTCAACAGCACCAAGCTCAAGATGCTCGGTGGGTTCGGCCTGTTCGAGCAGGACGACTGGGAAGCGATCGGCGAATACTACCGCTTCCGCAACGACGATATCTCCGGCGCAACCGGCACGCACGGCAGCTGGGCCGGATTCGCCCAGGTCGGACGCACCTTCGCCGGGCGCTGGACGCCTTACGTCAGGACCGAGAAAGCCGTCCTCGACCAGGGCGACAATTACTTTGCCGGACTGGACAGCGGACGTTCCTACAAGCGCCATGCGCTCGGCCTGCGCTACGACCTGAACGCACTCGCCGCGCTCAAGATCGAGTTGAGCCGGACCACCGAGCAGCAGCCGGCCTCCGAGCTGACGTCGAATGGCGCGCGGCTCCAGTTCGCCGTCCGCTTCTAGGAGAGCAGCATGAGGATCATTCATACCATTGCCCTCGCCGCCGCGCTTGCCGCGAGCCTGATCGGCGCAGCGCCGGCCGCGGCCGACGTCTATGTCATTTCCCATCCCGCGCTGGAGCTCGCGGCCGACGAAATCCGCGACGTCTATGTTGGCGAAAAGCAGATGGCGGGCAGCACCAGGCTGGTGCCGATGGATAACGCGAGCCTGCAAAAGGAATTCCTGGAAAAGGCGATCAAGATCGACGCGACGAAATACGGCGCGATCTGGACCAAGAAGGGCTTCCGCGACGGCCTGAATCCGCCGCAGTTGAAGACCGGCGATGCGGAGGTCATCTCCGCCGTCAAATCCACGCCTGGCGCAATCGGCTATGTGTCGAGCGCGCCATCCGGGGTAAAGCTCGTGAAGAAATACTGAAGCGCAGTGGAAGCGCGGCTGCCGCACCACGGCCGCCGCGTCGATATGCAACCCGTCATGGCCCGCACCGCCGCGACGCGCAACCAGCCGGCACACTCGGCAAAGGATCGATATGCTGAACAGGATTTCTCTGAAACATGGCATGTACCTTGGGGTCTTCGTGGCCGTGACGCCGCTCATCCTGGTGCTCCTTTTCGAGATCTTCTCGACGAGCCACCTGCGGCAGCGCGTGGACCAGGTGCTGGGCGTCTATGACGTCGGCCTTCAGGCAAGCGCGCACTACAAGGACTTCCTCAACGGCGTGAACGATGCGGTCGACACCGGCAAGTTCGGCGCGAATGCGTTGAAGGCGCTCGCCGATGCGAAATCGAACGCGGATGATCTGGCCAGACTGGTGCCCGGCGCGAACACGACATCGGCGGCGGCTTCGCTCGAGAAAGTGCGTACCGCGCTGGCGGCCAATAATTCGCTGGAGGCCATCGCGCCGCTCAAGGCGGACATCCGTGGCGTCGATACCGGCCTGGCGCAGGCGGTGGTCGACATCAAGCGGCAATTGTCGACACTGCTGGAGGACGACGAGCGCGCAACGCGCACCAAGGGACGCATCCTGATGAGTGTGGTCGGCATGACCCTGCTTCTGCTCGCCGCCGTGGTCCATCTGATGGTCAAGGCCGTGACGCAGCCGCTGGCGCAGGCCGTGGAGGCAGCCAAGCGCGTGGCATGCGGCGACCTGTCGCATGATGTCGTGGTCGACCGCCACAACGAGCTGGGCGAACTGCAGAAAGCCTTGCATGAGATGAATCGTTCGCTGATGTCGATCGTCGGCGAAGTGCGCCGCGCATCACAGGCGATCGCGCATGGCACGGCGGACATCGCCAACGGCAACAGCGACTTGTCGCAGCGTACGGAGCGGCAGGCGGCGAGCCTGGAAACGACCGCGTCGAGCATCGCGCATCTGGCCGACGCCGTCGGCCACAATGCCGACAATTCGCGCCAGGCCAACATGCTGGCGCAGAAGGCATCGGAAGTCGCGCTCAAGGGCGGCGACGTGGTGCAGCAGGTGGTCGGAACGATGAGTTCCATCAACGCCAGTTCGCGCAAGGTCGTCGAAATCATCGGCGTCATCGAAGGCATCGCGTTCCAGACCAACCTCCTGGCGCTGAACGCCGCGGTCGAGGCCGCCCGCGCAGGGGAACAGGGCCGCGGCTTCGCGGTGGTCGCCAGCGAAGTCCGCAATCTGGCGCAACGTTCCGCCGCGGCGGCAAAGGAAATCAAGGACATGATCGGCGACTCGGTGGACAAGGTCGCCAACGGCGCGAAGCTGGTCGAGCAGGCCGGCAGCACGATGCACGAGATCGTCGTCTCGGTGAAACACGTCACCGACATGATGTCCGAAATCCAGGCGGAATCGGCCGAGCAGAAGGAAGGCATCGAACAGGTCAACCAGACGATGCAGCGCATGGACGAAATGACGCAGCAAAACGCCAGCCTGGTCGAAGAGGCGACGGCGGCGGCCGAAGCCATGCGGGAACAGGCCGTGCGGCTGGCGGACGCCGTCGGCAAATTCACGCTGGCCGACGAACCGCAGCTTGCCGAGCCGGTTCCCAGCAATGTCGTCGAACTGGCCGCGGTCATGCGCCCGGCGCCCGCACGGCTGGCGCAGGACAAGCGCATGCGCCTTCCCTCTGCCTGAACCTCCGCGGCCCGGTCATGCGGGCCGCATGGGAAGACCCTTTCAGCATCAGTTTCATTTTTGTAATGACTTAATGTGCCATGGACCGCGATGCCGCCAGGCATCGCTGTTTTCCGCATCGATTCGGCATTCCCGATTTGCCTAAATCCCCCGCCCCAGCTTACACTTCCACCAACAGCGACATCACGCCGTGATATTGCTGGAAAGGCCGCCACAGCGGCCCCGCAACCTGACAACCACTCGCCTTACCCGGCGCTTCCGTTGTCAGGCGCTATCCGAAAAACAGTTTTGGAGAGAGACAATTCATGCTCACCGATACAGCATCCCCTGCTGGGGTAACTGACGCCAATCCGCGCGCCACGCCCCTCGCCCCCGTCAAGCTCGACGACAAGTACACCTCCACCACCGGCAAGATCTTCATCTCGGGCATCCAGGCGTTGGTGCGCCTGCCGATGATGCAGCGCCAGCGCGACCTCGCCGCCGGCCTGAATACCGCCGGCTTCGTTTCCGGCTATCGCGGCTCGCCGCTCGGCGGCCTCGACGAGAATCTGTGGAAGGCGCAAAAGCTGCTGGAAGAAAACCACATCAAATTCGTGCCTGGCGTGAACGAGGAACTGGCCGCCACCGCCGTGTGGGGCACGCAGACGGTCGACCTGATCGGCCCGGCGAAATACGACGGCGTGTTCGCGCTGTGGTACGGCAAGGGCCCCGGCGTGGACCGCTGCGGCGACGTGTTCAAGCACATGAACCATGCCGGCACCTCGCAGCATGGCGGCGTGCTGCTGGTGGCCGGCGACGACCACGGCGCGTATTCCTCGACGCTGCCGCATCAGTCCGACCACATCTTCGGCGCCTGCATGATCCCGGTACTGTATCCCTGCAACGTGCAGGAATACCTCGACCTCGGCCTCCATGCGTGGGCGATGTCGCGCTACTCGGGCTGCGCGGTCGGCTTCAAGGCGCTGGCCGACACGGTCGAATCGACCGCCTCGGTCGACGCCGATCCGTTCCGTCTGCAGATCGCCTACCCGACCGACTTCGTCATGCCGGAAGGCGGCCTGAACACGCGCCTGTCGACCGACACGCTCGGCGTGCAGGCGCGCAAGCAGGAAGCGCTGATGCAGGACTACAAGATCTACGCCGCGCTGGCCTATGCGCGCGCCAACAAGCTCAACCACACCACCATCGACAGCCCGCGGGCGCGCCTCGGCATCATTGCCTCCGGCAAGTCCTACCTCGACGTGCTGGAAGCGATGGAAGAACTCGGCATCGACGAGAAGATGGCCTCGGACATCGGCCTCCGCGTGTTCAAGGTTTCCATGCCGTGGCCGCTGGAACCGGACAGCGTGCGCGAGTTCGCACAGGGCCTCGACGAAATCCTGGTCGTCGAGGAGAAGCGCCAGATCGTCGAATACCAGCTCAAGGAACAACTCTACAACTGGCGCGACGACGTGCGTCCGCGCGTGATCGGCAAATTCGACGAAAAGGGCGAATGGGTGCATCCGCGCGGAGAATGGCTGCTGTCCTCCAAGGCGGATTTCTCGATCGCGCAGGTGGCGCGCGTCATCGCGCAGCGCATCGCGCGCTTCCACACCAGCGACCTGATCAAGGCCCGTCTGGCTTTCCTCGAAGCGAAGGACAAGGTGCTGACCAAGGCGGTCAACACGCCGCCGCGCCCGGCCTGGTATTGCTCCGGCTGCCCGCACAACACCTCGACCAAGGTACCCGACGGCAGCCTCGCACTGGCCGGCATCGGCTGCCATGTGATGGCGACCGCGATCTATCCCGAGCACAACAAGCTCACCACGCACATGGGCGGCGAAGGCGCGCCGTGGATCGGGCAGGCTGCGTTTTCGAAACTGCCGCATGTGTTCCAGAACCTCGGCGACGGCACCTATTTCCATTCGGGCTATCTCGCGATCCGCGCCGCCATCGCGGCCAACGTCAACATCACCTACAAGATCCTCTACAACGACGCGGTGGCGATGACCGGCGGCCAGCCGGTGGACGGCATCACCTCGGTGCCGATGATCGCGCAGCAGATGGCAGCGGAAGGCGTCAAGCGCATTGCGCTGGTGACCGAAGACCTGTCGCGTTACACCGACCGGTCTTCGTTGCCGCAGATCGTCACCCTGCACGACCGCAAGGAACTCGACGCGGTGCAGCGCGAATTGCGCGAAGTGCCCGGCGTGTCGGTGCTGATCTATGACCAGACCTGCGCCGCCGAGAAACGCCGCCGCCGCAAGAAGAACGAATATCCCGATCCGCCGAAGCGCCTGTTCATCAACGACGCGGTGTGCGAAGGCTGCGGCGATTGCGGCGTTGCCTCCAACTGCACCTCGCTGATGCCGCTGGAAACCGAATTCGGCCGCAAGCGCGCCATCGACCAGTCGTCGTGCAACAAGGATTACTCCTGCGTGAAAGGCTTCTGCCCGAGCTTCGTGACGGTCGAGGGCGGCACGCTGAGGAAGTCGACCACCGGCACGGCGAAGCAGGATGATTTCGGCCCGCTGCCCGATCCCGTGCTGCCGGCCTGCGATGCCTCGTTCAACATTCTGCTGAACGGCATCGGCGGCACCGGCGTGATCACCATCGGCGCCCTGATCGGCATGGCCGCGCATCTCGAGGGCAAGGGCGTGTCGGTGCTCGACATGACCGGCATGTCGCAGAAGAACGGGTCGGTCACCTCGCACATCCGCATCGGCAAAACGCCCGGCACGATCCGCGCGCAGCGCATTGCCACCGGCGAAGCCGATCTCGTGCTCGGTTGCGACATGCTCACCGCCGGCGCACAGGATGCCATCTCGAAGATGCGCCCGGGCCGCACGCGGGCCGTGGTCAACACGCACGAGCAGCCGACCGGCCAGTTCACGAAGAACCCGGACTGGGCCTTCCCGTTGAAGGAAGTGCAGGACCTGATCAACGAGTCCGTCGCCAACCGCGCCGACTACATCGACGCCACGCGCCTTGCCACCGCGCTGATGGGCGATGCGATCGCAACCAACCTGTTCATGCTCGGCTTCGCGTTCCAGAAGGGCGCGCTGCCGCTCTCCGAAGCGGCGCTGCTGCGCGCGATCGAACTGAACGGCGTGGCGATCGATGCCAACAAGAAAAGCTTCCTGTGGGGTCGGCGCGCGGCCGTCGATCTGGCACGCGTCGAACGCATCGCCCTGCCCGGCAAGCCCGTGATGCTGAATCCGCCGGAAACGCTGAGCGGATTGGTCAAGCGCCGCGTTGCTTTCCTCACCGACTACCAGGACGCTGCCTATGCCGTGCGCTACGAAGCCCTGGTCAACATGGTGCGCCAGGCGGAAAGCGCACTCGATGCCGGCGACAGGCTGACACGTGCCGTGGCGAAGGCGTACTTCAAGCTGATGGCCTACAAGGACGAGTATGAAGTCGCGCGCCTGTACACCAACGGCGAGTTCGTCGACAAGCTGAAGCAGCAGTTCGACGGCGAGTTCAGCCTGAAATTCAACCTCGCCCCGCCGCTGTTCGCGAAGAAGGATGCCAAGGGCCACCTGGTCAAGGCGGAATACGGCTCCTGGATGTGGAAAGCCTTCGGCGTGCTGGCGAAGTTGAAGAAACTGCGCGGCACGAAGCTCGATGTTTTCGGCTACACGGCCGAGCGCAGGACGGAACGCGCGTTGATCGAAGAGTATCGCGCCACCGTGCTTTCCCTGCTCGATGGCCTCGACAAGGACAATCTCGCACTCGCCGCGCAGATCGCCGCGCTGCCGGAGAAGATCCGCGGATTCGGGCATGTGAAGGCGAAGGCGCTGACGCAGTTCCGCGAGGAGCAGGCAAAGCTGTTGAAGAAGATGCCGGCCAGGCAGACGGGGTTGTCGCACGCGGCGTAGCGGTTCATGCAATGGCTTGCTTCGGCCCAGTGGTCCGGCCTGCCTAGATGTGCGGTTTATGCCGAGGCAATCGACGGCGAGTGCCCGGCAGAAACCGTAAAACGGGGTGGGACGGGCCACCAGGTCCGGAGCAAGCTTTGCTCTCCATGAATGCGGCAGACCGCTCAGCGCAAAGGACGTTTCATGCCGACCGCGCGGATACATCGTCATCCCGACGACAGCACCCCGATTGACGCCACGCTAGACTGACGTTAACGTAAACGTAAGTAAACGCAATTCGCCTCCGATACGGCGTTACCGAAAAGTAGACAAAGAGACAACCCATGACCGACCTCTCCGTAGCCCACAAGCTCACCGACACCAAACCCGCCAACAAGGTGCGTTTCGTCACCGCGGCCTCGCTGTTCGACGGTCACGACGCGTCGATCAACATCATGCGCCGCATCCTCATGGCGCAGGGCGCCGAGGTCATCCACCTCGGCCACAACCGCTCGGTCGACGAGATCGTCACCGCCGCCCTGCAGGAAGACGCGCAGGGCATCGCCATTTCCAGCTACCAGGGCGGCCATGTCGAGTACTTCAAGTACATGATCGACCTGCTCCGCCAGCGCGGCGGCGAACACATCAAGGTGTTCGGCGGCGGCGGCGGCGTGATCGTGCCGGCCGAGATCGCCGAGCTGCATGCCTACGGCGTGGCGCGCATCTTCAGCCCCGAGGACGGCCAGCGCATGGGCCTGGCCGGCATGATCGGCGCCATGATCGCCGCCTGCGACGTCGACCTCTCGCCCTATGCGCCGACCTCGCTCGACGCCCTCACGCAAGGCGACATGGCCGGACGGCAACGCCCGCTGGCGCAGCTGATCACCGCCCTGGAGAACGGCAAGGCCGACCCGGCACTGAAATCCGCCCTGCACCAGGCGGCCGACACCCTTCACACCCCCGTGCTCGGCATCACCGGCACCGGCGGCGCCGGCAAGTCCTCGCTCACCGACGAGCTGATCCGCCGCCTGCGCCTGGACCAGGACGACGCGCTGCACATCGCGCTGGTCTCGATCGACCCGTCCCGCCGCAAGTCCGGCGGCGCGCTGCTGGGCGACCGCATCCGCATGAACGCGATCAACCCCTGGAACGGGCAGTCCCGTGTCTTCATGCGCTCGCTGGCCACGCGCGAAGCCGGCTCGGAAATCTCGCAGGCCCTGCCGGACGTCATCGCCGCCTGCAAGGTGGCCGGCTTCGACCTGGTGATCGTGGAAACCTCCGGCATCGGCCAGGGCGACGCGGCCATCGTGCCGCAGGTGGACGTGTCGATGTACGTGATGACGCCGGAATACGGCGCGGCTTCCCAGCTGGAGAAGATCGACATGCTCGACTTCGCCGACGTGGTCGCCATCAACAAGTTCGACCGCAAGGGCGCGCAGGACGCCTTGCGCGACGTGGCCAAGCAATACCAGCGCAACCGCGAACTGTTCAAGCAGAAGCCGGAAGACATGCCGGTGTACGGCACGCAGGCCTCGCGCTTCAACGACGACGGCGTCACCGCCCTGTACCAGGGCCTGCTGCCGAAGCTGGCCGCTTTCGGCCTGCAGGTCAAACCCGGCAAGCTGGCGCCGGTCAATGTGCGTGCTTCCTCGGGCCGCAACGCCATCGTGCCGCCGGCGCGCGCACGCTATCTGGCCGAGATCGCCGACACCGTGCGCGGTTATCACCGGAATACCGCGAAGCAGGTGAAACTGGCCCGGGAGCGGCAACAGTTGCAGGAAGCCAAGCGCATGGCGCAAGCCTGCAACAAGGCCGCCGACCTCGATGACCTCATTGCCGAACGCGAGCACGCGCTCGACCCGGCCGCGAAGAAACTGCTCGCCATGTGGCCGGCCATGCAGGCCGCCTACGCCGGCGACGAGTACGTCGTGAAGATTCGCGACAAGGAAATCCGCACCCGCCTGACGCAGCAGACCCTGTCCGGCACCACCATCCGCAAGGTGCAGCTGCCCAAGTTCGAGGACCACGGCGAGATCCTGCGCTTCCTGATGGCCGAGAACGTGCCCGGCTCCTTCCCCTACATCGCCGGCGTGTTCGCCTTCAAGCGCGAGAACGAGGACCCGACCCGCATGTTCGCCGGAGAAGGCGACGCCTTCCGCACCAACCGCCGCTTCAAGCTGGTGTCGGCCGGCATGGACGCCAAGCGCCTGTCGACCGCCTTCGATTCGGTCACCCTGTACGGCGCCGACCCGGCCCCGCGCCCGGACATCTATGGCAAGATCGGCAACTCGGGCGTGTCGATCGCCACGCTCGACGACATGAAGGTGCTGTACGACGGCTTCGATTTGTGCAACCCCGCCACCTCGGTGTCGATGACCATCAACGGCCCGGCGCCGAGCATCCTGGCGATGTTCATGAACACGGCGCTCGACCAGCAGCTCGACAAGTTCCGATCCGACAACGGCCGCGAGCCGACCGACGACGAAGCGGCCAAGATCCGCGAATGGGTGCTGGAGAACGTGCGCGGCACGGTGCAGGCCGACATCCTGAAGGAAGACCAGGGGCAGAACACCTGCATCTTCTCGACCGAATTCAGCCTGAAGGTGATGGGCGACATCCAGGAATTCTTCGTGCACAACCGGGTGCGTAATTTCTACTCGGTATCGATTTCCGGCTATCACATCGCCGAAGCGGGGGCCAACCCGATCTCGCAACTGGCCTTCACCTTGTCCAACGGCTTTACCTTCGTCGAAGCCTACCTGGCGCGCGGCATGCACATCGACGATTTCGCGCCCAACCTGTCGTTCTTCTTCAGCAACGGCATGGACCCGGAATACACGGTGCTGGGGCGGGTGGCGCGCCGCATCTGGGCGGTGGCCATGCGCGACAAGTACGGCGCCAACGAGCGCAGCCAGAAGCTGAAGTACCACATCCAGACCTCGGGGCGTTCATTGCATGCGCAGGAGATCGACTTCAACGACATCCGCACCACGCTGCAGGCCTTGATCGCGATCTACGACAACTGCAACTCGCTGCACACCAATGCCTACGACGAGGCGATCACCACGCCGACCGACGAATCGGTGCGGCGCGCGCTGGCGATCCAGCTGATCATCAACCGCGAATGGGGGCTGGCCAAGAACGAGAACCCGAACCAGGGCAGCTTCATCATGGAGGAGCTGACGGACCTGGTGGAGGAAGCGGTGCTGCAGGAATTCGAGCGCATCGCCGAGCGCGGGGGCGTGCTGGGCGCAATGGAAACCGGTTACCAGCGCGGCAAGATCCAGGAAGAGTCGATGCACTACGAGCAGTTGAAGCACGACGGCACGCTGCCCATCATCGGCGTGAACACCTTCCGC
>JAKACN010000300.1 GCA_021821365.1 Pseudomonadota bacterium
GTCGCGCCGATGCCGAACGCGCCCCGCTCTGGCAATACACCACGATAGGAGCCGCCTTGTCCGGCGCAACCTTGCCGATGCCTTGTGCGATGGCCGGCAGCGGCAGAAGAAGCGCGCCCTCGACGTGTCCCGCCGCATATTCCGCCGGCGAGCGCACATCGATCAACGTCGCCTGTTCCGGCAACTCCTCCGCCGGACCGCCGGCAACCATCGAAACAAACTTTTCCAGAATTCCCATGTTTCTCCTGAGTGAAATTATTGATCGAGTCGCTGGATGCCGAGCGACTTGAGGATGTACTTCTCGTAGATCGGTTCCGAAGTGCCGTTCTTCATCTTGTACATGAAGTATTTTTCATAGGCGACCTTGGCCACATGCACCCACTTGCCCCGCTTCATCCAGTTGACGTTGCGCGGCGGGATCTGCGGCAATGCGACGAAGGCAATGCCCGTCTCGCCCATGTCGGCCAGGCAGATGGCGTTCCAGCTTCCCTTCGCGGTTGCCGGTTCGCCGGCAAGGTCGGCGGCGATGTTGTGCACGATGGCCGTGACCATGGTTTCGATCATGTAGCCAGTCTTCGGTGCGCCGGTCGCTACCGGCGTCGGCTCCACCGGCGGAATCGCGATGCACACGCCCGCCGCGAAAATGTTCCGGTACTTCTTGCTGCGCTGATACTCGTCCACCATCACGAAGCCACGCGGATTGCACAAGCCTTCGACCGACGCAACGGCATCGACGCCGCGGAATGCCGGAAGCATCATGCTGAACTTGAACGGCAGCTCATGCTCCTTCTTGACCGCGCCGTGCTCGTCGAGTTCAGTAACGAACATTTTCCCCGGCTCCACACGCGTGACCTTGGCGTTGGTGATCCACTTGATGTCGTTGTGGCGCAATTCGCTTTCCAGCATCGATTTCGAATCGCCGACGCCGCCCAGGCCGAGGTGGCCGATGTACGGCTCGCTGGTAACGAAGGTGATCGGCACCTTGTTGCGCAATTTCCGCCGGCGCAGATCGGTATTGAAGACGAAGGAAAACTCGTAGGCCGGACCAAAGCACGACGCGCCCGGCATGGCGCCGATGATGGCCGGACCGGGATCCTTCAGGAATCGCTCGTAATCCTTGTACGCATGCTCGGCATGGTCGAGCGTGCAGATCGAATGCGTATTGGCGGACGGGCCCGACCCTGGCACCTCGTCGAACGCCAGCTTCGGCCCGGTGGTGATGACAAGATAGTCGTAGTCGACCCGGTTGCCATCGGCCAGCAGCAGGCTGTTCTTGTCCGCATCGATCGTCATGACCGGCTGTGCAATGAACTCGATGCCCTTCTTCTCGAGATGGGGACGGATCGGGAACGTGACCGTCTTGCGATCGCGCCAGCCGACCGTCAGCCAGGGATTCGATGGAATGAACTGGAAATAATCAACCGCATTGATTACGGTGATGCGGTGGCTGCGGTCGAGCATGTTGCGAAGCTCGTAGGCAGCCGGCATGCCGCCGATGCCCGCGCCGAGAATAACGATATGTGCCATGGTTGCCTCCTGGTGTCAGCTATTTGAATGATGTGATTCCCATAGGTCGGCCTACCGCATGTTGTTCCTGCTGCCGTCCGCCTTCTTTCACCGGCCGGGTTGCGGCCTTCGACTCCGGCGGACCGGCTGGCGTCCGGCGCTCGCGTCAGCGCATGCCATGCCGATCAAATTTAATATATTATGTGACTAGATGATTACATACGCAATGATGCAATGAGTCGATAGGCGAACCATGAAAAATCCAGGCGTGCCGATTCACCCTGCCGCAGCGAATTCAATCGACAAGCGGCTGACCAAGGGAGGCATATCGCGTCCGGCTTTCGCCTCTGCGTTCGGACCCGGACGATGACCGCGCTGATCCTGGGACTCCTGGTCGGCGTGATCCTGGCGCTGACCGGCGCGGGAGGCGGCATTCTTGCGGTGCCCTTACTGATATTCGGCGCGCGCCTCGGCGTCGCTGAAGCCGGGCCGATCGGGCTGCTTGCGGTGGGGATGGCCGCGGCACTGGGCGCGCTGCTTGGCCTTCGCGCGGGAACCGTGCGTTACCGCGCCGCGCTGCTCGTTGCATTCGCCGGCATGATCGTCTCCCCGCTGGGCATCTGGCTGGCGCAGCGCACGGACAACCGCTGGCTCGGCGTCCTGTTCGCGATCATCATGCTGGCTGTCGCCGCGCGAACGTACAGACAAGCCGGAAAGCGGACCGGGCGGCATGAAGCAATGGATCGTCACCCACCCTGCATCCGTCACCAGCAAGGCGGACGCTTCATCTGGACGCTTCCGTGCGCGCGCGCCCTCGTCCTTTCAGGCTCCGTCGCCGGATTGCTGTCCGGCCTGCTCGGCGTGGGCGGCGGCTTCGTGATGGTGCCGGCGCTGCGGCGCCATACCGACCTGGGAATGGAATCGGTCATTCCGACTTCGCTGGCCGTCATTGCGCTGGTCTCGGCGATGGGCGTGGCTTCAAGCGCCATTGCAGGTCAGCTGAACTGGTCGATCGCGCTGCCCTTTTCGCTCGGCAGCCTGGGAGGAATGATTGCAGGCCGGCAGGTGGCCCGCCGCCTCGCCGGTCCGCAGTTGCAGAAAGGCTTTGCGCTGGTATCGGCACTTGTTGCTATCGGAATGATCGTGAAAGCTGTCGCTTGAGCGCGCGTCGATCAACAGATGGAATCGCCGACGCACGCGATGCAAGCGTGCCGGCGGCACAAAAGAAAAACGGGTTAGTGTTTAAATAAACACTAACCCGTTTTGAATGCCTGATCGCTCAAGCGAAGTTCTGGTGCGGCTGGCAGGAATCGAACCCACGACCCCTTGGTTCGTAGCCAAGTACTCTATCCAGCTGAGCTACAGCCGCGTAAAACGAAATTATAGCACCCATTCAACAGAGATTGGAAGCCCTTTCATCCGGGATTTTTCCAGCCTGAGCGGCTGCGGTATCCGGACACCCGGGCTTTCTCATCTTCCGCTGTTGCGCCGACGAGTCGACGACTGCATTGCGCGCTGCGAATTCGCCGATTCCCCTGGGGGTTAATGATTCCCCCAAGAAAACTTGTGATAAAGTCGATCGCGCAAAATTCCCGCATACCATTGCCGCCCCCGGCACCTCTCATATCGAAGGACACGAAAATGGCACGACCTCTGCATCCTGCGCTCCATCCGGAGACGTCGGCGGCAGGCACCGGCGTCGTTCCCATCGCAATCGTCGTCGCTTCGCCGCACGCAGCATCGAACCTTGCCGCGCGGCCCTCGCAGGCACCCGCCACATTGTCCGACTGCGCCGTTCCGGGTAACGAGCCGGCGCCACCCTGCCCCGGCTGCCACAGCCCGGACCAGGCCAGGAGCACGGCGAGGCGGACGCCGAAAAGATTTCACGGCGTGACGGCACGAGAATTGCTTTCTGGAATGGTATGCGTGCATGGACAGCATTACCCTATCGGCAATCCAATCACGGCCGTCTGCCCGAAAGTCGGGCGTGCGGGGGCGTGCGCTGGGGTCATGCGGACCTGAGATTGCCCTGCACGTCGCCGCGCGCCGCGCCGGCGTGCAGCATGAACGATGAGACATACGGTGAAAGAACACGCAACATGATGCAAGCGGAATGGCTGCCGATTGTGATGCAGGGCTCGTTCAGCGAGATCTACGCCATCGACTGCAACAGCTTGCGCTTCGTGGAAACCAACCATGCGGCGCGCAAGAATCTCCAATACACCGCCGCCGAACTGGCCGCGATGACGCCGCTCGGCATCGCGCAAAGCCTGTCGAGGGAAGTGCTCGAGAACATCCTGTTTCCGCTGCGCTGCGGCCGGGCGAACCGTGCCGCGCTGGAAACCGTACATACACGCAAGGACGGATCGAGCTACCCGATCGAATTTCGCCTGTTCTACTGCCCGTCCGCCACAACCCCGATCTACATTGCGATCGGTAACGACGTCAGCGCACGGCACGCGTCCGCCAAGGCGCTGCGCGTGAGCGAGGCGCGCTTTCGCGCCATCGTTTCCAACACGCCGGGGCTGTTCTTCCAGTTCCTGAAAAAGCCGGACGGCGGCACATCCTTCCCCTACCTGAGCGACGGCTGCCGCTCCCTGCTCGGCGTGACGGCCGAACGCCTGCGCGCCAATTCCGAGCTGTTCCTCGACCTGATCGTGCAGGAGGACCGCCCGTCGTATCTCGCGTCGATGGAAAGCTCCGCCGCCGAGATGAAGGAGCTGAACTGGGAAGGCCGCATCTGGATCGAGAAGTGGAAGGACATCAAATGGATCAACCTCCGCTCCACCCCGCGCGCGCTGCCCGGCGAGGGCGTGCAGTGGGAGGGCATCATGACCAACATCACGCAGGGCAAGCTGGAAGAAGCCGAAATCAAGCGTTCGCGTGCGCAACTGGCTGAACTGTCGGCGCATATCGAGACCGTCAAGGAAAAGGAACGCACGCGCATCGCGCGCGAAATCCACGACGACCTCGGAGGCAACCTGACCGCGATCAAGATGGCGCTCGCGCTGGTCAAGAAACGCCTGCCCGCGGACGATACCGCGCTGACCGACAAGGCCAATTATGTCGATGCGCTGGTGGACCGCACCATCGAGGCGGTGCATCGGATTTCGATGGACCTGCGTCCGAGCATTCTCGATTTCGGGATCGTCGCGGCGGCCGGATGGCAAGCCAGGGAATTCGAGAAGCAGTTCGGCATTCCATGCGAATTCTCATCGAACAAGAAGGAAATCGATCTTCATCCAGATCAAGCCACGGCGCTTTTTCGCATTTTTCAGGAAGCGCTTACCAATATCGGGAAACACGCGAATGCCAGCCGGGTAACAGTCCGGCTGGCGCGCACCAACCGCAACGTTCGCCTGGTAGTTACGGACAACGGCTGCGGCATCGCTTCCAAGGACCGGCTGAAGCCGAAGTCATTCGGCATCCGCGGCATGGTGGAGCGAGCAAATGCGCTAGGGGGGAATCTGTCGGTCAGCAACGCTCCCGAGGGAGGGACCGAAGTGGCGCTCAAGATTCCATTATCGGAATAACAATCTGAAAGTAGCATTATGACTGCAAGCGAAACAATAAGAATCCTGATTGCCGACGACCACGCCATCGTGCGTGAAGGATTGCGGCAGATCCTCGCGGACACCAAGGACATGGTGGTCGCCGGCGATGCCGAAAACGGCCACGACGCCATCAAGCTCGCCCGCAACGGCGACTCCGATGTGCTCCTGCTCGATATCTCGATGCCGGACAAGCGCGGGATCGAGGTCCTCAAG
>JAKACN010000301.1 GCA_021821365.1 Pseudomonadota bacterium
CGGTCAGGCGGTTCATGCCGCGATGTCATCAAGCCAGCCGACTAGCACCGGTTTCACCGGTCGTTTCTACCCCGCGGGGGCAAATGCCCCTGCCTACGGTGCGCATTGCCTCCTCATTTTTTTGGAGGCCATGATGCTGACCCAGAGCGCATCAATTATCCAGTCGACAACTGCATTCCCCACCGCTTATTTCGGGAGCGCGGTTTCCCGCAGCGCTGAATCCACCGTATTGAAGTCCAGCGGGCTCGCACCCGGAACAAGCGATCCGGCCGACGAGGATACGGCGGCGGAATGGGATGAAGAAAGCATCGTGTTCCTGCACTGGCGCCTGCTGAAGGACGTTGGCGACCTGTGCAATCCAGACACACCGCTTGAAGAAAAGCTCGATACCTTGCACTGGATTTTTACCGAGCGCGACAAGGAAAGTCTGCCTTTTTCATTCGTCAATTGCCTGAAAGTCGTCGGTTGCAGTCCGTTGTCGCCGACACCGTATTTCGGACTGGTGGACGCCGAGGAAATCCGCGATGCGATCCGATGCCAGGTCAAGGCATGGCTTACCGCCACCCTCGCCCGCTATCCGGCATGGGTGCGCGACGCCGTACTCAACCATCCCGAGTGGGTGGAACGCCAGTTGGCCAGGAACCCGCAATGGATCAACGAGCAGGTCAAAAAGCAGTCTATTCAAGGCGACTTGTTTGCGTAACCCGGCCTGTTCGCGCGGGACAACTGTTCACACCACCGGTCAGCCGCCAAGGCTGCCCTGATTTCCAACCCCAGGCGGGCCGCTGTCCCGACTGGGGCACGCGCCGCCTGCATTCATTCATGGAGTACCACCATGCAAGTACAGGTCCGTATCAATGAGGAAGGCGCGTTGCGTAACCAGCGCTATGCCTTCACCGACAAGTTCACGCTGCTCTCCGAGCTGATGCAAAACGCCCGGCGCGCCGGCGCGCGGCGCATCGAGATCGCTTATGACGACGTATCCAGGGTATTGCGCGTCGTCGATGACGGCTGCGGCATTGCCGATTTCCAGAAGCTGCTGACGTTGAACGAATCCGGCTGGGACAAGCCTACCTGCGACGAAGAACGCCCGTTCGGCATCGGTTTTTCGAAATGCCTGTATTCGGCGTCGCGCTGCGTCATCATGTCGCGCAATTGGAAAATCGATTTCCTGACGCGCGACGCGCTCGACCGGCAGCCGATCGAGGTGCTTGACATCGACTGCCATCCGCATACCGTCGTCGAACTGCACGACGTGGAATTGCCGGGCCTCGAAAGCCGTCTGCACACCTTGTGCAGCGGCTTTCCGGTTGCCGTTCGTTTCAACGGCAACGAGTTGCCGCGCATGCACGCGATCGGCTACCTGCCCTTCGCGCCAACGCCGATTGGCCAGGTTTATCTGGCCGGGACCGGCGACGGCAAGCACACAAAAGACACGATGGTCTATTTGCAGGGTTTCTGCGTGATGCGGCCATCGTATTTCCACGGCGATCGCGTCAATGTCGTGCACCTCGATTCGAAGACGTTCGTCGCGCGGCTTCCGGATCGCGACAAGCTGATCGACGAGGATGACCAGAGGAAGCGCATCAATGCCTGCCTGGCGTCACTGTGGCGGCTGGTGCTGGTCGGCGCAAAGGCCCGGCTGGATGCCGAAGCATTCGTGGAGACGTTTTTCGATGCGATGCGTAGATGGGGCCATCTCGACCTTCTCAATGACATTCCATTGCTGCCCAGGGAATCGTGCCGCCGCATTGGCGGCTACCCGATCCAGGAGGGCTACGAGGATTGCCATTACCTACATGATGTCGAACGTTGGCTGACGCGAAACGATGTGGAAGATGGCCGTGCGATCCTGGTAAATCTCGATGCCGTGAACGGCGATAACGCCGCGCACTGGATGCTGGCACGGGCGCAGGGTTACATCGTCTTTTCGCCTGCGGCGCTGCATCGCGATCACTGGGTTCAGTCCCATGTCCACTACCCGGAAGACGAAACAGTCCATGTCGACGCCGTCGGCGAACAGTGCCGGGCGACGCTCGAAGGGCGCTGGATCTGGCCTCTGGTCGTGCTGTGCGACGCCGTGACCATCACCATCGGGCACGCACAGACGACGATCACCGAGGATGGCGTCTATCACGACGGCACCCTGTTCATCCCGGCCGGCGAATGCTGCGGCGAGCCGGTACGGCAGGCGTCGGACTTCATCGATTCGAACGATCAGTTTCTTGACGATCATTGCGATGAAGACCGCGACGCGCTGGCGGACCTGATACGCCGGCTACGCTCGGTGGATCCGAAGGCGACGCTCGATTCGTTGCTGCAGGAACTGAAGCTGGAAAAATATCCGCTGCTGCGGGGCCGCAGCTTCCGGCTGACCGTGGGACACAGCCAGGACGGGCATGTGGTCGACGTCATGCCGCCGGTGCCGTCGCCAACGGACACGGGGAGGCCGTGATGGACAGCCAGGCATTCGAAACGCGCGTTGCCGACATCAAGCGGCGCGCGCATGGCCGCTGGAACGAGTTGCTGCGCGCGCTCGGCGTCGACGAGAGCATTCTCAATAAGCGCAACCAGCCTTGCCCGCTGTGCGGCGGAACCGACCGCTTCCAGTACACCGACAAGTACGGCGAAGGCAACTACCATTGCCGCGGCTGCGGCCCCGGCGGCGGCCTGAAGCTGCTGCAAGGCGTGCAGGGCTGGGACTTCGGCACGGTGCTCAGACGGCTGGAGGAATGCGTCGGCAGCACACTGCCGGCGCAGGCCCGGACGCGTATCGGCGTCAAAGAACCGTCGGCCGACAGAATGAAGGCATTGGCGAAACGGATCTGGAACGAAGCAAAGCCGATTGCACCGGGCGACGAAGCGGATCGCTACCTGTGCCATCGCGGCCTGTCGCTGGTCGCCTATCCGAAGGTGCTGCGCTTGCATCCAGCCCTCGGGTATTACGAAAAGAATGCATCAGGCATCTCGCGCAAAGTGGCCGATTATCCGGCGCTGCTGGCCTGTATCCAGGGCGCTGATGGGCACGCGGTCACGCTGCATCGCACTTATCTGGAGAACGGCACGAAGGCGCCACGGCGCGATCCGAAGAAAGTGCTGTCGACCGGGATCAACGGCGCCGCCGTCAGGCTGTTCGAAGCCGGCGAGGAATTGGCGATCGCGGAAGGCATCGAAACCGCGCTCGCGATCCATCTGTCCACCGGCAAGCCGGTATGGGCGGCGATCAATGCCGGCAACATGGAAAAGCTGTGGTTGCCGGACACGGTGCGCCGCCTCTGCATCTATGCCGACAACGATGCCGACGCCGAGTACGACGGGCAGGCGTGCGCGTTCGCGCTCGCGCGGCGCCTGAAGAAGGAAGAAAGAAAATCCGGCCCGCGCCAGGTCGAGGTGTTCGTGCCGCGGCAGGCGGGATGCGACTGGGCCGACGTCTGGTGTGCGCGTCTCGAACACATCAGGCAGGCCGCATAGGGTTTCGGGTGCGATCGCAGGATCGCATCCGCTTTTTCGGCGGCGCTTCATCGAGGCGTCGACGAAAAAGGCTTTCCACTGGTAGCTGCCATACCAGGGTGTGCGTTCGTGCATGCCGAAGGCAGTCCTTCTCTTACCGCGCGATCGTCATCGCGCTTCGTTGGCCCGGAATTTCGGGCCAGTCATTGATCCCACGGGGACGCGCATCCCCGCAAGGGATCATGCCGCCCCGTCTTTTTTTTGGAGGATTCACCATGAAAATCGGACGTTCTCTCGTCAATCTGGCGCAGGAGCTGGAACGGCAGCTCGCCACCAAGCAGGACATGATCGTGCCCTCGTCGATGATGCATTGCCATACCGGCGAAGACAGTGCCTGCCGGATGACGATCGACGAAACCGGCGGCGTCGGCAAGTATGGCATCACCGGCCTGGCGCGCCGCCAGCTCGCTGACAAGCTGAAGATTCCGTTCGCGTATTTTGAACGCATGCGGCAGGAACAGCCTGCGCTCCTTGACCGCAACATCAACACCTGGCTGCAGGCGGATCAGGAGCGACGCATGGTCCGCACGCTCGATGGCCAGGTACGGGCCGTGCTGTCCGACCGCTATCGCCGGCTGGACAACTATGACTTGGCGGAGAATGTGCTGCCGATCCTGCGGGGACTGCCGGATGCGCGCTTCGAATCGGTCGAGCTGACGGAAACGAAGATGTACATCAAGGTTGTCACGCCGCGCATTCAGGTCGAAATGACGCCGGGCGATGTGGTGCAGGCCGGGATCGTGATCATGAATTCGGAAGTCGGCCACGGCACACTGTCGGTGCAACCGCTGGTCTACCGCCTAGTGTGCAGCAATGGGCTGATCGCGTCCGATCACGGCTTGCGCAAAACGCATGTCGGACGCATCCTGCCGTCGGACGACGAAGCGATCACGGTCTTCCGTGACGACACGCTCGCGGCGGACGACAAGGCTTTCTTCCTGAAGGTGCGCGACGTCGTCGAAGCAGCTGTGTCCGAGGCGAGCTTCCGTCAGGTTGCGCAAAAAATGCAGAAGACGCTCGGCATTCGTCTCGCCGGCGATCCGCTGAAAGCCGTCGAGGTACTCGCCAACCGTTATATGCTCAACGACGTCGAGCGTGCCGGCGTGCTGCGCCATCTGATTGCCGAAGGTGATCTGTCCGGCTACGGGCTGGTCAACGCGGTCACGCACTATTCGCAAGATATCGCGGACTATGATCGGGCAACCGAGTTCGAAATGCTTGGCGGCAAGCTGATCGAATTGCCTGCCAGCGAGTGGAAAGGGCTGGCGGAAGCAGCATAAGACATGCTCGCGCGAGGGTAAGCTTCTCCCGCGGGTTCGCCGATCCTGGAGACGTCCGTTGCGGACGTCTCCTTCCCCCGCATCATCGGCTCAACGGGGCGTCATCAGAAACGTCCACAGCCACCATGCGAGCGCTGCCCAGATCGTCACTACCAGTACCACACCCCAGTAGTGGCGGGGCTTGCGTCCCTCGCGCGCCATCCATTCATCGCCCTGTACCCGGCATTCCTGCAGCACGCCTGGCGGCACCAGTCTGATGGCCAGCCAGATCAGGCCGGGCAGCAGCAGCGCGTCGTCAACGTAACCGAGTACGGGAATGAAATCCGGGATAAGGTCGATCGGGCTCAGCGCGTAGGCGACCACGAACACGCAGATCAGCTTGGCGAGCAACGGTGTCATCGGATGGCGGTATGCAAACCAAAGGGTCACCGCGTCGCGCTTGATACGGCGCGCCCAGGCGCTTATCTTTTCAAGCAGCGGCA
>JAKACN010000051.1 GCA_021821365.1 Pseudomonadota bacterium
CAGGTGCATACGCTCGCGCAGGAACTTGGGGTGGCGAAGATGAGCGAGGTCGATGCCGCATTCGCGCGCCGGCCCGGCCAGGCGCTCGCCCTGAGCTTCACCAGCCAGCGTACCGGCAGCGCGGATGCCGGCGCCATTGCCGAGCCGCGCGCCGAGGTGCGCTGGCTGGATTGTGCCGGCGAGGATGGCTGCGCCCGGATGTTGTGGGACCTGAACCAGCCGCAGGCGGACGGCCATGTGCGCTACAGCATCGTGCTGCGCAATGTCGACGACGTACGGCGTCTGATGCAGGTCATTGCCGTCAAGCGCCTGATGTCGGCCAACGGCGGCGAGGCGCATGCCACGCTGCACGACTATGCCGTCGGCCGCGTCATTACCCTGCCCGACATCAAACCGACGCAGAACCATTTGCTCGAAGCCACCGTGGCGCGCCACTTCTTCCACTCGCGGCATGCCTTCCCGGCCTTCGACGCGGAACAGGAGCGCGTCTTCGCACAGGTCGACGCGCTGCTGAAGGGCCGTGCCGCCGGGCGCGGCGCGCAATGAGGGTGCAACAAGGGTGCCATCGCGCCGGACATAACCGAGGACGACAAATGCAAGCCTTGCTCGAATACCGGTCGGCATACGTCGAACCCCTGCTGGCGGACAAGGTGCTCGGCGCCTGCCGCCACGAAACGCTGGCGCGGCTGCTGCCGCACCTGCACTTTCGCGCGTTCGCCGCCGGCGAGCGCCTGTTTTCGCAGGGTGAGGCCGCGCGGCAGGCTTACCTGATTGTCGAAGGCTGCGTCGAACTGGCGTATCGGCACGGCGGCTGCCTTGTCGTCGATGACGGGCTCATCGGCGAGGAAGCCGGTACCTCGGCGCCGCAGTGCCAGGCAAGCGCCACCGCGCTCACTGCCGTGAAGGCGTTGGCCATCCCGCACGCCGAATTGCGCCGCCTCGTCGGCGGCAATGCTTCGCTCGGCGCGGCGCTGCAGCAGCTCCTGCTTGCACGGCTGCAGGGCGAACAGGCACAACCGCTCCAGCAGGCGCCCGTTGCCGCCGCGTCGCGCGACAGCTGGGTGCAGCCAATCGGCTGGCTGTGCACGCTGCTGTTGCCGATCCTGGTCCTCATCGAAAGTCCGCACTGGGGCTTGCAAGGGGATGCGCCCGCCTTTCTCGCCATCTTCTCGGCTACCGTCTGCATGTGGGTATTCAGCCTGGTCGACGACTACGTGCCGGGCCTGTTCGCGCTCTTCGCCTTTCTGGTGCTGGACCTGGCGCCGCCGGCGCAGATCCTCGCCGGCTTCGCCTCCGATGGCTTCTTTCTCGCGATGAGCATTCTTGGCATCGGCACGCTCATCGTCGCCTCCGGCCTGTCGTACCGCTTCCAGCTCTGGCTGCTGCTGCGCCTGCCCGACCGGGGCATCTGGCGCGAGTTCGGCCTGTTCGTCACCGGCTGCCTGCTCACGCCCGTGGTGCCCTCGGCCAACGGACGCTGCATGCTGGTGGCCCCGCTGGTCGGCGACATGGCCGAACTGCTGCACGCGCCCGCCGGCGGCAAGGCGGCCACCCGGATGGCGGCGAGCGCCTTCGGCGGCGCGACGCTGCTGTCGGCCACCTTCCTGACCAGCAAGTCGGTCAATTTCGTGATCTTCGGCCTGCTGCCGTCGCAGGCGCAGTTCCAGTTCCAGTGGCTTAACTGGGCGCTCGCCGGCATCGTCGTGGCGGCGGCGCTCGTGGCGTTTCAGTTCGCGGGCATGGCGCTGTGGTTCCGCGGCGCACCGCCGCTGCGGCTGCCCAAGGGGCAGGTCGCGGCGCAGCTCGCGCTGCTCGGCCCCATGCGCCGGCGCGAATGGGCTTCGCTGTGGGGCATCCTGCTCTTCACGCTCGGCGTGTCGACGACCTCCATCCACAAGATCGCGCCGCCGTGGCTCGCGCTCGCCATCCTTTACGTGCTGCTGCAGTTCGGCTTGCTGCGCAAAAGCGAATTCAAGGAAAAGATCGATTGGCCCTTCCTGATGTACCTCGGCGGCCTCGTCGGCATATCGAGCGGCTTCGTCGCGACAGGCCTCGACCACTGGCTCGCCGCCCAGCTGTCCGGCCTGGGCCAGCTGATGCGCACCGACCTGCGGCTCTTCGTGCTGCTGCTGTTCGGCGTGCTGTTCGTGATCCGCCTGGCGGTGCCGATCAGCGCCACCATCGTCATCGTGGCCACCGTGCTGATGCCGCTGGCCGAGATCCAGGGCGTGAACCCGTGGGTGACCGGCATGGTGGTGCTGCTGCTGGGCGAGATGTGGTTCTTCCCGTACCAGTGCTCGTACTACCTGCAGTTCCGCGACGCGGTCGGCAAGGAAGGCCTGTTCGACGAGCGGCGCTTCCTCGGCTTCAATGCCTTCATGAACATCGCCCGCCTCGCCGCGATCTACCTGTCGATCCCTTACTGGGGCATGCTCGGACTCCTATGAAACGCCACGTCTCCACCGCGCTTGCGGCCCTGTTCGTCGTCGCCATCGCCGGACTCGCCGTGCATCACAACATGGGCAAGCCCAAGGTACTGATCCTGCACAGCTACGGACCGGACTATGCCTGGACGCGCGATGTCGATACCGGCCTGCGGCGCGGCCTGGGCGACGTTCGCCGCTATTCGCTGCGCTGGCATTACATGGACCTGAAGCGCCATCCCTGGCCGGCTTCGCGCAAGGCCGCCGGCGTGCAGGCAAGGCGCATCATCGATGAATGGAAACCCGAACTGGTCATCGCCGTCGACGACGACGCACAGCAGTATGCGGCGAAGTACTACGTCAATCGCCCCGATATCCGCATCGTGTTCGCCGGCATCAACGGCAGCATCGAACCCTATGGCTACGACAAGGCGCGCAACGTCACCGGCGTGCTCGAACGTCCCCCGGTGCAGGCGCTGCGGGATGCCCTGCTGCTCGCCAGCGGGAGCAGGCCGCCTCGCATCGTCGAGATTTCCGACGACTCGGAAAGCGTCCGGCGCGACCACGAGTTCATGAACAAGGCCGACTGGGCGCCGGCGATCCGCACGGGCAGCGAACTTGTGGGCACGTGGCCTGCCTGGCAGCGGGCCATCCTGGCGGCGGCCGGCAAGGCGGACGTGATCGTTACGGTCAACTACCGCCAGCTGCGCCGTTCCGAACACGATGCGCGCCTCATGCCGCCGGAGGAAGTGGTGCGCTGGACGGTCGAGCATGCGCCGGTCCCGGTGGTCGGCATCAACGGTTTCTTCGTGGAAGAGGGCGGCATGCTGGCCATCGCGAAATCGCCATTCGAGCAAGGGGAAGACGCTGCTGCCATGGCGCGCAGGATCCTCGACGAAGGCATCCCGGCCGGCGACATCCCGGTCGAGACGCCGCGCCAGTTCGTGGTCCTGATGCGCCCGCGCCTGATGGCTCGGCATGGCCTGCGGCTGCCGGAAATCTACGAAGCCTTCGCGCGCGCCACCAACAACTACTTCGCCGACGCAGCGCAAACCACTGGCCTGGATGCAAAACAACCCTGACCGCAAGGCCAGGGCTGTCGAGAACGAACAACGATCCGGCTGGTGCGCCTGCATCATCCCGCGATCACGTCGCTCCAGTCGGGAATCAGGTCCGACCAGGTGGCTTTGCGCGGTGCGCCGGGGCAGGGATAGGTCTTGATGTGTTGGCCTGCCGGGTCGTAGACATAGACGACGGCTTTGGGGTTGCTGGCGCCGACCGGCTTGTTCGGCTTGAACGCCGCATTGTGCGAAACGACCATATGACCGCCGGCAAGGAACGGCACGCTCATGTTGTCGTTGCTGTCGACCTGGCCGCAGAGATACGCTTCGCGGCCAACGCCAACGACGTTCCCCGGCTTGACCTGCACATAGACTTGCATGCTGAGCAGGGCATCCTGTTTGCCGGACTTGTTGCATTCCTTGTTCTGCCAGTTGCAGCAGGCGCTGCCCGGAACCGGCGCGGCGTTCGGATCGTAGCCCGGCGGCGCTTTGCCGAGCTTCGCAAGGAATTCACCGGGCCTGGTTGCCATGGAAATCTGCGTGCTCATGCCCTTCCAGTGATAGAGCTGGACCACATCCACACGATTCGTCGTGGCGTTATAAACGCAGAAGGCCTGCGCCGAGCCCGCCCATGACAGGACCAGCCCGAGCAGGGACATCAGGATCAATTTCGTCTTCACTATTCGCTCCCCTTGAGTGATATTGGTTGAATGCGACAGGCCACCCGGAAAGCGGACTGCCGCTGGCGTCAAAGGATAGTGATGCCGGACAACGGGCTGAATAGCTCAAACGCACTGAATAGTACGAAAGTAGTACGAAAGGAACGCTGCTGTGACGCCGCGGGGACGAAGCCGGCATGCGAACGGCGATGTGACGGGATGTCAAACGACACTGCCATGGGCTTCGCTTGCGATAGCGATGGCGCACTACTCGTCCATCTCCGGGAAGGTTTTAAGCCGCCACCCGGCCTTTTTGCACGCAAAAAAGCCCGCGACCTTTCGGTGGCGGGCATAAATCCAACTCTTGGAGGGAGTGGAGGAGACTCTCTTGCCGGAAGCCGCTCAGCGGCGACTTCCCACTGCATTCACTGCGATCAGCCGCCGAAGTGGCCGGCTTGCGTCTTGCGTGCTTCCTGGATCGCTTCCTTGCGTACTTCGTCGCGGGTGCGGGTGGAGGCGACATTGGTGAACTGGATGTATTCCTGGTTGCTGTTGGCGATGGTCTGGCCGGACGCGTAGGCTTGTTCCAGTTCGGCGCGCACTTCGGTGCGGGACTTGCCCGGCAGCGCGGCAGCCTTGAATTCGACGTATTCGGTGTTCTTTGCCTGTTTTTCGGCCGGCGTTGCGTTCTTCATCTCGGCGATCACTTCGGCGCGGGTCTTGGTCGAAGCATGGTTGCTGAAGTCGACGTAGGGGTAGGTCTGGTCGGCAAGGGCCGATCCGGCGGCGGTCAGCACGGCGACAGCGGCGATCAGTTGTTTGGCATTCATGTTGTTTCTCCACAGGTTGTTTGATGACTCCGGGCTCGGCGGTTCGGCTATGGAAGCCGTCGGGTCCTGCCGTCGAGAGTCGCACTGCGTTTTCTCTTGTGTGCTCATCGATGACTGCAGTGTATCGACGGACGACTGTTTGAAAAACAGCAAATGCTGCAATGCAGTATTGCGGAATCCGGAATAATCTGCGGAGAGAAGGGGAATGGCTATTCGGCGTCCTGCTCGGCCCGGGCACGGTGCTGCTGGGCGACCTTGATGACGGTCTTGCGGATGGTGCCAAGCACGGTGGCCGACTTGAAGGGTTTGACGATGAAGCCATGCACGCCGCGCTCGACGGCGGTTTGCACGGTTGCCGGATCGAAGCTGCCCGACACCATGAACAGTAGTGACTTCGGCAGCCCCGCGCGCAACGTATCCAGTTTCTCGAAGCCTTCCGCATCGGCCGGCCCGATGTCGATGCACACCATCTGTGGCTTCAGCTTGATCATGGCGGCCAGGCCCGCGGAATTGCTGCTGGCGTCGCCCACCACGTCGAAGCCGCCGTCGACCAGGACTGAAGTCAGCAGGTTGCGCGAAATGGCATTGGCGTCGATCACGACCACTTTGAGCATTGGCGTCGATTCCTTGTGCATGATTCAGGCCGGAACGCCGCGGACCGCTCCGGCATTTCCTATTTCCGGCCTACTTGTGGTTGAATTCTTGTAACTTTCCGGATACGACGCCATAGTGTCATGCTTCCGCGCCCTCCGCAATCCGCCCGGCATGCCTGAAACCGGCATCCGCATGCCATCCTCGGCCGAAGGCCGCGAGTGCGGATTTCGTCAATGCCAGGAAAAAAAATGGATTGGCACCAGGGCCTGCCGCAGTATCATGGAATGGCTGGTTCCCTATCGCACCACAGGAGGCAAGCATGTACCGCAAAATACTCGTCGCTTATAACGGCACGCCGGAAAGCCGGCTCGCCCTGCAGGAATGCATACTTCTGGCACCCGGCCCCACGGCGCAGGTGCATCTGCTCGCCGTGGTGGCGCCGTCGCCCATCGTGCTCGCGGGAGAGTTCGTCGCCGCCGTGCCCACGCTGGATGAAGAGCAGGCCGAACGGGAGGCGATGGAACAGGTGCTGCAGGCGGGGCGCAAGCTCCTCGCGGACGCGGGTCTCAACGTCGTTACCCACCTGGAAGTCGGCGAGCCGGTGAACGCGATCGCCGACCTGGTGAACAAGCACGGCATCGAGCTCGTGATCGTCGGACATTCCCGCCAGAAGACCTTCGCGATGCGCTGGTGGCGCGGCTCGATGGACGCCGTGCTGGTCGACAAGATCCGCTGCAGCGTGCTGGTGGCGGCGGATCCGAAACCGGACGCCTGAACGTCTTTACAAGAAGCGGTCCAGCAGTTTCCTGCTGGCCTTGTCCAACGCCTGCACGTCGCGGATCAGGAACTGCACGCCGTGGCTGTCCGCGATCAGGAGCGTGTCGTGCGCGATGCGCCGGATGTCTTCTTCACCTTTCAGCACGAAGCTCGCCTGTCCGCGGTCGGTGTCGACCTCCCAGGTGCTCGGCACCGCAAAGGTCGATACGTGCCGGATGCAATTGATCACCGGCAGGAACTCCCGGTTTTTCAGTTCTTCTTCGAGCAGCGCGCGCGCCGGCGCGGGCAGCGCATCCAGGCGGTCGATCCATGCCAGCTCATGACCGTCCCCATCGACCAGCGCAATGCCGGTCTCGGGCGCGGCGATCGGGAAGGCGCGCACCGGCACCACGCCTTCATGCACGCCCTCGGGCGAGGTGAATACCAGCTTGCCGAAGGCGTTGCGGCTCAGTTCAAACTTGTTCATGCGGCATCTTCCCGTAGATCTGCAAGCGCCTCGGTTTCGGCCTGGCGCTGCTGCGCCTGGTAGAGGCGGTAATACGCGCCTTCGCGCGCCAGCAATTCCTCATGCTGGCCGACCTCGACCACCTGGCCCTTGTCGAGCACCACCAGTCGATCCGCCTGGCGCAGCGTGGACAGGCGGTGCGCGATCGCGATCGTGGTGCGGCCGCGCACCAGGTTGTCGAGCGCCTTCTGGATTTCCTTCTCGGTCGAGGTATCGACCGACGACGTGGCTTCGTCGAGGATCAGAAGTTGCGGATCGATCAGCAGCGCGCGCGCAATCGAGATGCGCTGGCGCTCGCCGCCGGAGAGCGTCTGGCCACGCTCGCCGACCAGCGAGTCGTAGCCGTGCGGCAGGCGCAGGATGAACTCGTGCGCATTGGCCGCGCGCGCCGCCGCGATGATTTCCTCGCGCGTCGCGCCCGGCTTGCCGTAGGCGATGTTGTCGGCAATCGTGCCGAAGAACAGGAAGGGCTCCTGCAGCACCAGACCGATGTGGCGGCGATATTCGGTGATGGGCAGCGAACGGATGTCCACGCCATCGACCAGGATCGCACCGTCCGATACGTCATAGAAGCGGCAGATCAGGTTCACCAGCGTGCTCTTGCCGGAGCCGCTGTGGCCGACCAGGCCGATCATTTCGCCCGGCCTGATCGACAGATCGACGCCGCGCAGCACCGCGCGGTTACCGTAACGGAAACCGATGTTGCGGATGTCGATGCGGCCTTCGATGCGCTCCAGGTGCACCGGGTTCTGCGACTCCGGCACGGAAGACACGTGGTCGAGGATGTCGAAGATGCGCTTGGCGCCGGCGGCGGCCTTCTGCGTGACCGACACGATGCGGCTCATCGAATCCAGCCGGGTGTAGAAGCGGCCGATGTAGGCGAGGAAGGCGGTCAGCACGCCGACGGTGATGTCGCCTTTCGACACCTGCCAGATGCCCACGCCCCACACGATCAGCAGGCCGACCTCGGTGAGGAACGTCACAGTCGGCGAGAACAGCGACCAGACCTTGTTGACGCGGTCGTTGATCAGCAGGTTGTGCCGGTTCGCTTCGCGGAAGCGCGCCGCTTCGCGCTTTTCCTGCGCGAAGGCCTTCACCACGCGGATGCCGGGAATGGTATCGGCCAGCACATTGGTCACTTCGCCCCACACCCGGTCGATCTTCTCGAAGCCGTGGCGCAGGCGGTCGCGCACCACGTGGATCATCCAGGCGATGAAGGGCAGCGGCAGCAAGGTCACCAGCGCCAGCCAGGGATTGATCGAGACCAGGATCACGGCCGTCATGCCGATCATCAGCACGTCGGTGGCGAAATCCAGCAGGTGCAGCGAGAGGAACACGCAGATGCGGTCGGATTCCGAGCCGATGCGCGCCATCAGGTCGCCGGTACGGCGGCCGCCGAAATACTCCAGCGACAGGCGCAACAGGTGTTCGTAGGTCGCGGTGCGCAGGTCCGCGCCGATGCGCTCGGACACCAGCGCGAGGATATAGGTGCGCGCCCAGCCAAGCCCCCAGGCGACCAGCGCGGCACCGAACATGCCGGCCAGGTACATCCCCACCAATGTCGCGTCGATCTTCTGGCCGTTCTGGTAAGGAATCAGCACCTTGTCCATCAGCGGCATGGACAGGTAGGGCGCCACCAGGGTTGCTGCGGTCGATGCCAGCGTCAGCAGGAAACCGGCCAGCAGCTGGCCCTTGTAGGGCCTGGCGAAACGCCACAGGCGGAACAGCGTCCAGGTCGAGGGCGGCGTGTGGATCTCGCGCGTGCAGATCGGACATTCTTCCTGCCCGGCCGGCAGCGGCGCCTTGCAGCTCGGGCAAACCGCCTGCTCCGGCTCTTCGACTGCCTTGCCGCTCAGCGCCGCATCGCGCTGCTGCGCGAAGTGATCGATCACGCGCAGCGCGTCGGGATTGTGGCCGAGGGTGTAGCGCCAGCATGCGAGGCGCCTTGCGTCGTCCTGCAGTTCCAGCGTGCCGACGCCGGCGTGGTCATGGTGCGCCAGCGCAAGTCCTTGGCGATACGGCCACTCCTTCCAGTTGCTGTCGCCGTCGGCCTTGGCCAGCAGGCGCCGGTTGGTGACGACCACGATGCCCGCGGCAAAGCGCAGTGCGCCGTCGAGGTCGAGCTCGACGCTGGCGACAGCCGTCTCATCGGCCCGCAGGCAGGATTGCAGGTCGTGTTGCCAGCGCGCAGGTACCGCATGTTTGGCGGGCAACGCGAGGGGAGATTCTGTGTTCATGAAGAGCCTGGATAGGCAAGCAAGCGGGCAAACAAGCGCCGCGTTGTTTGCAGAATGTAAAGTATTTCCAATGCGCATTTGCATGGATGCGCGTCGATGTGGCGCTAAGTATACCGAGAGGCGATAATGTTGTTCTCGGCTATTTAGTTCCGCGCGCGATAATTTTTCCTGCGTCCAGTAAACTATCGCCTGCGGAAAGCGTTTAGAACACATGACAGGCCGACAAAGCGACACTGCCGTTACCCACAAAAGGCCTTTACCCTTCAGCCTCAGTATTCAATGAACAAGAAAACCATTGAGATCATCAATGTGATGTCTCTGCGCGGACCGAACATCTGGACGTATCGTCCTGTCATCGAGGCATGGGTCGATATCGGTGATCTGGAAGATTCGCCCTCCAACACGATTCCCGGTTTCTATGAACGGTTGACCAACTGGCTGCCCGGCCTCATTGAGCACCGCTGCGGCATCGGCGAGCGCGGCGGTTTCCTGCAGCGACTGCGCGAAGGCACCTGGCCGGCGCACATCATGGAACACGTGATGATCGAGCTGCAAAACCTTGCGGGCGTGCAGACCGGTTTCGGCAAGGCGCGCTCGACCTCGAAGCGCGGCGTGTACAAGGTGACGGTGCGCGCGCGCTACGAGCAGGTCAGCCGCGTGGCATTGCAGGCCGCGTGCGACCTGGTCATGGCCGCCATCGAGGACCGCGAGTTCGATGTGGCGGCCACCGTGGAGAGCATGCGCGACCTGGCCGAAGCGGTGGCGCTCGGCCCCAGCACGGCCAACATCGTCGATGCCGCCACCGATCGCGGCATCCCGCACATTCGCCTGAACGACGGCAACCTGGTGCAGTTCGGCTACGGCAGGCGCTCGCGCCGCATCTGGACCGCGGAAACCGACCAGACCAGCGCGATTGCCGAAGGCATCTCCAGCGAAAAGGACTTGACCAAGAGCCTGTTGAGTTCCTGCGGCGTGCCGGTGCCGGAAGGCCGCATCGTGCGCGATCCGCACGATGCCTGGGAAGCAGCCGAGGACATCGGCCTGCCGGTCGTGGTCAAGCCGTCTGACGCCAATCACGGCCGCGGCGTGTCGATGGACCTGAATACGCAGCAGGAAGTGGAAGCCGCCTTCAGGCTGGCCGACGAGGAAGGCAGCGACGTGATGGTCGAGCGTTTCGTGCGCGGCGACGAGCACCGGCTGCTGATCGTCGGCGGCAAGCTGGTCGCCGCCACCAAGGGCGAAATCGCTACCGTGACGGGCGACGGCGTCTCTACCATTACCGAATTGATCAACTCGCAGATCAACACCGACCCGCGCCGCGGCGAGCACGAGGATTTCCCCCTCAGCCTGATCACCTACGAGGAAGACCCGACCGTGCTGCTGGTGCTGGAACGCCAGGGCTACACGCCGGACTCGGTGCCGCCTGCCGGCAAGACCGTGCTGATCCAGAGCCGCGGCAACCTCGCCTTCGACTGCACCGACGACGTGCACCCGGAAGTCGCCGCCGCCGCTTCGCTCGCCGCGCGTATCGTCGGCCTCGACATCGCCGGCGTCGACCTGGTCGCCGAGAATATTTCCCGTCCGCTGAAAGAGCAGGGCGGCGCGATCGTCGAGGTCAATGCCGGCCCCGGTCTGCTGATGCACCTGAAGCCCGCCAGCGGAAAGCCGCGCCCGGTCGGCCAGGCCATCGTCAACCACCTGTTCCCGCAGGCCGACAACGGCCGCATACCGATCGTCGGCGTGACCGGCAGTCACGGCAAGACCATGGTGGCGCAGCTGGTGGCCACCATGCTCAGGATGCGCGGCGCGAATGTCGGGCTGGCCTGCAGCAACGGCCTGTTCCTGCGCGAGCGGCGGATGGACAAGAACGATTGCGCCAACTGGCCTGCCGCGCGCCGTGTGCTCATGAACCGCGTGGTCGAGGCGGCGGTGCTCGAGAACAGCCATCGCGCGATTCTCACCGAAGGCCTCGCCTATGACCGTTGCCTGGTCGGCGTGGTCACCAACCTCGATCCGGAAGGACGCCTGCCGGATTTGTACATCGAAGACGCCGACCAGATGGCCAACGTCGCGCGCACACAGGTCGATATCGTCCTGCCCGAGGGCGTCGCGGTGTTGAACGCCGCCGACACGCGCGTGGCCGACATGGCGCGCCTGTGCGACGGCAGCGTGATCTTCTTCAGCGTGTCGCCGGATGCGGCGCCGCTGGCAGCGCACCGCGGCAACGGCGGGCGCGCGGTGTTCGTGCGCGATGGCCAGATCGTGCTGGCGGCCGGAAAAGACGAAGTGCCGCTCGTCAGGCTCGACCGGCTGACCGGCGCGGGGCTCGACAAGCGTGCGCACGTGCTGGAGAACATCCTGGCGGCGGTCGGCGCCGGCTGGGCACTCGGCATCGATGCCGATTTCCTCATGGCGGCGGTTGAAACCTTCGGCTATGGCAGCGCTGCATAAATGATAAAAACGGCCCGCTGTCGACGGGCCCGTGTAATAGGCATGGCTGCCGCGCCCGGGCAGCCATGCGGACAAGGAACATACTGATGGAAATTTCGCGTATCCGCGCCCTGCGCGGGCCCAATCTCTGGAGTCGGCACACGTCGATCGAAGCCATTGTCTCGTGCACCGACGCCGAGCGGAACATCGCCGGCCTGCCGGATTTCGAGGCGCGCCTGCGCATGCGTTTTCCGGAAATCAAATTCATCGAGCCGGTCAGGGACGGCGTTCCCGTATCGATGGCGCATGCGCTGGAAGCGGCCGCGCTCAACCTGCAGGCGCAGGCCGGCTGTCCCGTGACGTTCTCGCGCGCGGTCGAGACCGTGCAGAGCGGCACCTACCAGGTGGTGGTCGAGTACACCGAAGAAGCGGTCGGCAGGCTGGCATTCGAGATGGCGGAGCAGCTTTGCCGCAGCGCGCTGGATGACACGCCATTCGATTTGAAGGATGCGCTGGCACGCCTGCGCGAACTGGACGAGGACATTCGTCTTGGGCCGAGCACCGGCGCCATCGTGCAGGCCGCCGTCGCGCGCGGCATTCCGTATCGCCGCCTGACCGAAGGCAGCATGGTGCAGTTCGGCTGGGGCAGCCGGCAGCGCCGCATCCAGGCGGCCGAGACTGGCCGCACCAGCGCGATCGCCGAGTCGATCGCGCAGGACAAGGAACTCACCAAGATGCTGCTCAACGCCGCCGGCGTGCCGGTGCCGAACGGCCGCGCCGTTGCCGATGCCGAGGATGCATGGAAAGCCGCGCAGGAAATCGGCGGGCCGGTCGTGGTCAAGCCGCGTGACGGCAACCAGGGCAAGGGTGTTGCGGTCAACGTCAGGACGCGCGAGGAAGTGCTGGCCGCGTTCCACGCCGCCTATGCAATCAGCTCCGACGTGCTGGTCGAGCGCTACATCACTGGCCACGATTTCCGGATGCTGGTGATCGGCAGCCAGCTCGTCGCCGCCGCACGGCGCGCGCCGCCGCAGGTCATCGGCGACGGCGAGCACACCATCAGCCAACTGATCCAGGAGGTCAACAAGGACCCGCGTCGCAGCGAAGGACATGCGACCTCGCTGACCAAGATCCGGCTGGACGACATCGCGCGCGCCACGCTGGCCAGGCAGGGATACACCGAGCAGAGCATTCCGCCCAAGGGCGCGCAGGTCGTCCTGCGCAACAACGCGAACCTCAGCACCGGCGGCTCCGCCACGGACGTGACCGATGACGTGCATCCCGACGTCGCGGCGCGCGCGGTGGAAGCCGCACAGATGGTCGGCCTCGACGTCTGCGGCGTGGACGTGGTTTGCGAAAGCGTGCTCAATCCGCTGGAAGAACAGGGCGGCGGCATCGTCGAAGTCAATGCCGCGCCGGGCCTGCGCATGCACCTGCAGCCTTCCTTCGGCAAGGGGCGCCCGGTTGGCGAAGCGATCATTTCCACCATGTTCGGGGAAGGCGACGATGGCCGCATCCCGGTGGTCGCGGTGGCCGGCACCAACGGCAAAACCACGACCGTCAAGCTGATCGCGCATATCCTCACCGGCAACCGGTACCGCGTCGGACTGACGGGCACCGACGGCGTCTACATCGGCAGCGAGCGCATCGATACCGGCGACTGCAGCGGCCCGCGCAGCGCGCGCAACGTGCTCCTGCATCCCGACGTGGATGCGGCCGTGTTCGAAACCGCGCGTGGCGGTGTGCTGCGTGAAGGCCTCGGCTTCGACCGCTGCAACGTGGCGGTGGTCACCAACATCGGTGAAGGCGATCATCTCGGCCTCAACTTCATCACCACGGTGGAAGACCTCGCGGTAGTCAAGCGCGTGATCGTGCAGAACGTCGCGCCGCACGGCACGGCGGTGCTCAATGCCGCCGATCCGATGGTCGCCACCATGGCCGCGGTCTGTCCCGGCAGCGTCACCTTCTTTGCCAGGGATGTGCAGCATCCGGTCATGACCACGCATCGCGCGCAGGGCGGCCGCGTCGTGTATGTCGACGGCAGCGAGATCGTGGCGGCGGAAGGCAGGAATGCGGTGCGCATCGCGCTGGCCGACATTCCGCTCACGCGCAACGGCAGCATCGGCTTCCAGGTCGAGAATGCGATGGCCGCGATCGGCGCGGCATGGGGGCTGGGCATCGACTGGAACATGGTGCGTGCCGGTCTGAAGAGCTTCGTCAACGACGCGCAGAGCGCGCCGGGACGCTTCAACCTGTTCTCCTACAAGGGCGCCACGCTGATCGCGGACTACGGGCACAATCCTGATGCGATGCATGCCCTGGTGAAGGCGGTGGAATCCATGCCGGCCAAGCGCCGCAGCGTCGTCATCAGCGGCGCGGGCGATCGGCGCGACGAGGATATCCGCCGCCAGACCGAGATCCTCGGCGACGCCTTCGACAGCGTGATCCTGTACGAGGACCAGTGCCAGCGCGGACGGGCCGACGGCGAGGTGATCGCGCTGCTGCGCGAAGGGCTGGCGCATGCGCGGCGCGCGAAGTCGGTGAAGGAAATCAAGGGGGAATTCGCGGCGATCGATATGGCGCTGGCGGAGTTGGAGGAAGGGGATCTTTGCCTGATTCTGATCGATCAGGTGGAGGAGGCGCTGGCGTATATCGGGGCGCGGGCGGCGCAGTGATGCGTGCGTGTCATTCCCGCGCCGGCCGGATTCCAGTGTGAGCTTGCTGTTTCTCTCTTCGGAAATGCAACGCGTCGGTCTCTTCGTGGAGACTTGCCGGGGGCGGCCCGGCAGCCGCTCACTTTTCTTGTCTCGCCAAGAAAAGTAAGCAAAAGAAGGCGACCGCGGTGAGCTGCCCCTGCGGGGTTCCCGAAAAATCCGCAGGCCGAGCGGGAAGCGAAATAACTCGCCCTCGCAAGCTCGGAGCTCAGACAGATTTCGCTTCTTTTTCCGCTCGACCTGCGAATTTTTCGGCAGCTCACAGCGGGAAAGGCAACAGCCTCTACGCGCTACCTCTGTCGCCGCAAGTCATCAATGCATAAACAACCTTAACGACATCAGCCCAATTCCCAGCGCAATCGACGTGAGTGCGAGTCGCTGCAGGCGGTCGACTTTGGCCTTTCGTGCGCGGACTCGCTCAAGGAAGTGACGGTTTTTGCGGCGACGCATCGGCGCTCCGTGAGTATGGGTGGAGCGCCATTTTGCCGGTGGGATTCATGGTGGATTTTGATTTTCCGCAACGTTGGTGCCTTGGCGACAATCCAACCTTGCTCACGACGTTGCGGCTCGTGAGTCAATCGGCACTACTCCGGCCGCAAGCGGATCAGTTCTCCCTTCTCCTCGTCGGTCAGCACGTAAATCAGGCCATCACGCCCTACGCGCACGTCGCGAATGCGCTGCTTTCTGTCCTGCAGCAGCTTTTCTTCCTTCACCACTTTGTTGTCCCGCAGTTCGATGCGGTCGAGATAGCGGAATTTCAGCGAGCCGACGAACAGACTGCCTTTCCATGCCTTGCCGTACTTGTCGTTGAGCAGGAAGGCCATGCCCGACGGCGCGATCGATGGCGTCCAGTAGTGCAGCGGTTGCTCCATGCCTTCCTTCGCGCTGATGCCTTCGCCGATCTTTCCGCCGCCGTAGTTTTCGCCGTAGGTGATGACCGGCCAGCCGTAGTTCTTGCCGGCTTCAGGGCGATTGATTTCGTCGCCGCCCTGCGGACCATGTTCATCGATCCAGAGCTTGCCGTCGGGGCCGAGCGTCATGCCCTGCGGATTGCGATGGCCGTAGCTCCAGATTTCCGGCAGCGCGGATTTCCTGTTGAGGAAAGGATTGTCCGGCGGGATGGAACCGTCCTTGCGGATGCGGACGATCTTGCCGAAGTCGCTGTCGAGCTTTTGCGCGTCGTCCTGATGCGTGAAGCGGTCGCCCACGCTCAGGAACAGCGTGCCGTCGCCATTGTCGACGATGCGGCAGCCGAAATTCAGGTTGCCCCTGACTTGCGGTTTCGCCCTGAACAGGACTTTCACCTGCTCGAGCCGCTTCGCATCCTCCGGCAGGTGCGCCGATGCCATGGCGATGGTGCTGGTGCCGGACGAGGTGCCCGGTTCGACGTAGCAGAAATAGAGGGCGCGGTTGTGGGCGAAATCGCGGTCGGTGACCAAGTCATGCAATCCGCCTTGCCCGCCGACCTCGACCTTGGGCACACCGTCCAGCGGCGCCCCCAGCTTGCCGTCGGCCTCAACCACGCGCATGCGGCCCGGCCGTTCCGTCACCAGCATCCTGTCGTTGCCGATGAAAGCGATGGCCCACGGATGCTCCAGTTCATGTGTGAGCACCTCGGGCCGGATTTTCACGGACTGCGCTGCAGCCGAAGCCGCACACAATGCAAGCAGGAGCAGGCTGCGCGCTCTCATCGCCTATTCCAGCGGCGCTGCCGATGCGGTTTCATTCTTCACCGTACCGCGCGGCGCGCCCCGTTGCGCCAGATCCGCCTGCGCGGTCAGCATGTCGCTGCCCAGGCTCGCGCGCTGGTCCGCATCGAGCAGCTTGCGCACCGCGGGAAACAAGTGCTGTTCCTCTTCATGGTGATGATGCTCGGCCTGTTCCTTCAACACCTTGAACTTCGCCTCGAACGCCTTCTCCACCGGATCGATATCGAGCAGGTCTTTCAGCAGACGCTTGAGCGAGAGGTGCTCTTCCAGCGCTTCCAGCAGGTCGTCCTCGGTGCGCGCCTGATGCACGGCGGGATAGAACACTTCTTCTTCCGATTTGATGTGCACCGTCAGCAGATCGGCCGCCTTGATGAACAGCGCTTTCTTGGCGACGCCGGTTTCCGCATTGCGCACCAGGGCGAGCAGATGCTCCATCTCCCGGTGCTGTGCGATGAGGACTTCGACAGCATCGGTTTCCTTGTTTGTCATTGATGCGCTCCGGATATGTTATTGAAACAAGTTAGAGGCAGAGCGGCGGAAGTGGTTCATGCAACTGGTCCGTGCAACTTGTCCTGACTCAACGAGAAAATCCTGCTCCGCTTAAAATTGCCGGATTGCCTTGACGTGAAAAAACGATGAACAGCCGCAAACCGCTCGACGCACTTGCCATTGGACTGATGCTGACGCTGTGCGTGATATGGGGCCTGCAGCAAGTGGCGGTGAAGCTGGCGGCGCCATTCATGGGGGCGGTCATGCAGATCGGCGTGCGCTCGCTCGCGGCGGCGTGCCTCGTGCGCGGTTTGATCTGGTGGCGTGGCGACAGGATCGACTTGCGCGACGGTACCTTCCTGCCCGGCATCGCTGCCGGCGTCCTGTTCGCGTTGGAATTCCTGTCGGTCGCGCTCGGCCTGCAATACACCACTGCATCGCACATGTCGGTGTTCCTGTATACCGCGCCGATTTTCACGGTGCTCGGCCTGCACCGGAGCATCGCCGGCGAACGGCTCGGCAGGCTGCAATGGGCCGGCGCGCTTGCCGCGTTTGCCGGCATCGCGCTTGCATTTTCCAATGGTTTCGCCGCGCATTCGCGCAACTGGGCCGACATGCTGCTCGGCGATGCGCTCGGCGTTCTGGGCGGGATCTTCTGGGCGGCGACGACCGTGCTGATCCGCCGTTCCTCGCTCTCCGAAGCGCCGCCCGCCACCACGCTCCTGTATCAGTTGAGCAGTTGCGGCGTGATACTGACGGGGATTGCCATCCTGAACGGACAGGCCGGCAGCGCCGTGCTGAATCCCGTTGTCTGGGGCAGCCTGCTTTTCCAGTCGGTGATCGTCGCGTTCATGAGTTTTCTGATCTGGTTCTGGATGCTGCGCCGCTACCTCGCGTCGCGGCTCGCGGTGTTTTCCTTCCTGACACCCCTGTTCGGCGTCGGCTTCGGCGTGCTGCTGCTGCACGATCCGCTCGATGTGCGGTTTGCCGCCGGTGCGGCGCTCGTGATGGCCGGCGTTGTCATGGTGAACATGCGGAAATAAATTCTGCCGGACCGGCACTTTTTATCGCGGCGATTGCCCAAACATGGGTTCAGGCGGGCCGAACGACGCGGCGCGCCGATCCGAACGTTGAGGAGCCTGTCATGTTTCGCCTGGGTCGTTTCATCCGCGCGGTAGGGCGCGATATCCTGGTGCTGTGGTATGCCTGTCGCAATCCGGCGACGCCTTTGCTGGTGAAGATTGCCGCGCTGCTGATCGCCGCGTATGTCATCAGTCCGATCGATCTTGTGCCCGACTGGTTCGTGCTGCTCGGCTGGACCGACGATATCACGTTGCTTGCGCTCGGTATTCCCGCGCTGCTGCGCCTCGTGCCGGAGCATGTGCTGCGTGAAGCGCACGGCGCGGCAGACGGATTGCTGCCGCGTTCGCGATCCTGATCAGGACGCGCCGACCAGCGTGTACTTCCCCGCATTCTCCACCAGCCAGCGACGCGACAGGTCGCTCCCGAGCTGGTCCGGATGGAAGTCCTCGCGAAAATATTCGCGCCAGGCCCGCCGGGTTTGGCGCAGCAGTCCGCGCTTGCCGAACAGGTAGGACGCGCCGCTCTTCCACGTGCTCCACCTCCACAGCGTGCCGTCGCGGCGCAGGTTGTTGATTGTCTGCCGCAGCGTGTCGCCAAGGAAGATCATGGTCACGCGCCGCATCCATTTCACCCGCCATGCATGCGTGCCGTCCAGCGCCTGGTACAGATCGAAGGCGGTGCACTTGTGTTCCGACTCTTCCGCGCTGTGCCACAGCCACATCGTTTTCAGGCGCGGATCGCAGCCGTCGAGCAGGTCGTGGTTCGCCAGCATCCATTCCGCGAAGATCGCGGTGAAGTGTTCGTTGGCTGCGGTGATTGCCAGCCAGTGTCGCGGGTCGGCGCCGTCCAGCAGTTTCAGGCGCTTTTGTGCGCGCGGCCCCCACGCATTGACCAGCCCCTGTTTTTCCAAGTGAGCGTTGAGCAGGCCATGGATGCGGCGATGCGTCGCTTCCTGGCCGATGAATCCCTGCACCTCGGCGCGAAACTTCTCCTGCCTGGCGGGCGGCAATGCCTTGAGGCCGTTGCGCACCGCATCAATGAAGAACTGCTCGCCGACCGGAAAGCTCATCGACAGCGCGTTGAAGAACGCGGTGCGAAATGCATCGCCGCCGCACCAGTGGCGCGCGAACGGTGTTTCCAGGTCGATCAGCAGGCGGCGGACAACGAGGTCGGTCATGGCGGTGCTCCTGTCAATGCATGCCGTCAAGGCAGCGTGGTACTGCGTAGTACCACGCATGGTGGTGCGGCTTTGTGGTACTGTCAAGTACCAAATGACGACAATTTCGACATGACGCAAGCGTTGCAGGAAAGCGAGGTTGCGCTCGGCCATCGCCAGCGATTGCTGGAAGGCATGGCGCATGCCGTTGCCGCCAAGGGGTATGCGGAAACCACCATCGCCGACATCGTGCGCGAAGCCGCGGTGTCGCGCCGCACTTTCTATGAGCACTTCAGCACCAAGGCCGACTGCCTGCTCGCGCTCTATGAGGCGGCCAGCCGCAGGGCGCTTGCCGTGCTGCGCAACGGGATCGACCCCGCGCGCGACTGGCAGGCGCAGGTGGAGAAGGCGATGGCGGCCTACCTCGGCTGCCTGGCGCAGAATCCGGTGCTGGTGCGCACGCTGTTCGTGGAAATCCTCGGGCTGGGCGCGGAAGGACTCGCCGTGCGGCGCCGCGCGAACGAAGAGATGGTGGCATTCATGCTGCAGATGATCAACGGCGGACGCGGCGCGCGCCGGCGCGGGACGCCGCTGTCGGCGGTGATGGCGATGGCGGTGGTCGGCGGCATCAATGAACTGGTGCTGCAGGCAATCGAGAATGACCGCGTCGGCCGGCTGCAGGACCTGACTGCGCCCGCCATTGCGCTGCTGCGCGCGGTCACCCGCGATGCGGGCTGAGCGCCGGAACGGCAACTACTGCAGATTCAACTTCGCGTCGTCCACGTCGAGGGCGATCACTTCGTACGTGCCTTCCTTGTAACCCAGTTCCTGCGCGGCCTCGCTGGCTTCGTGCGCGCTGCGGTAATGTCCCGCCTGCTCCTGTTCGTCGGTGAGAGAAACGTCGCCGGCGAACGGATACAGGTAGCCGTCATGGGTCTTCACGATATAGGCGTGCATGGTTCTCCTCGTTTGCATCAAATGCGAAACCGCACCGCACCTATTTTGACGCAATTCCGATTCTTTTTCCCATGGCCGTGGTCAAGGCCTGCCGCGTCTGGAAATAATCCGCCCAGGGATCGTCGGAACGCCCGGCAAGATGCGCGGGCAGCGATGACATGGTCCATGCCGCCGGTCCGGAAATTTCTCCCAGCTCTTCCCATGCGATCGGCACCGCCACCGGCAGGCCGGGGCGTGCGCGCACGGAGTAGGGACTCACAATGCTGGCCTGGCGGCGATTTCGCAAGGTGTCGATAAAGATCTTCCCGACCCGATTTTTTTCACCCATCCGCGCACTGAAATAGTGCGGTAGAACGCGCGTCATGTGCGCGGCGACTGCCCTGGAAAATGCCGCCACCTCGTCCCATCCATGGCGTCGCGCCAAAGGCACCGCCAGGTGCAGACCCTTGCCGCCGCTGGTCTTCAGGAAACTGCGCAGGCCGAGTTCATCCAGCACGAACCTGGTCAGTTTCGCGCCTTCCACCACGTTTTCCCATGGCAGGGCGGGATCGGGGTCGAGATCGAATACCATGCAGTCCGGATGATCGATATCGTCCGCGTCGGCATTGCAGACATGCAGTTCCATCATGCCCATCTGCGCCGCGCCGGCCAGCGCTTGCGCATCCTCGATCGCCATCAGCGGGCCATGGCCGGGATCGAGCGAAGGGTCGAGCGCGCGGATGCCGGGAATGGCCATCCGGTTGAGGTGCTTCTGGAAGAAATGCTCGCCGTCCACGCCGTCCGGGCAACGCAGCAGGTAGACCGGCCGATGGCGCAGGAAGGGCAGGATGTGCGGCGCCACTTCCTCGTAGTAGCGGACGAGATCGAGCTTGGTCGCGCCGCTCGTCGCATCGATGACGCGCTCCGGATGCGTGATCTTGATGCCCTGGCCTGCCGCCGCTTTCGTGGCGCCGGCATTCTTCTTTCGTTCGGCAGGCAGGCTGACCGCCTGTTCGCGCCGGATGCTGCTTGCCGCCTTGTCTGCGCGCAGTCCATGGAATGTTGCTTGTCGCAGCAGCCCGTCCTCCGTCCATTCGGCGAACGACACTTCCGCCACCAGTCGCGGTGCGATCCAGTGCGTTTCCGCGCGGCGCGCGCCGGCCGGCATGCGCGCGAACGGACTTGCCTTGCGCTCCAGCGCATGCATTTGCCGGTAGAGCGAATGCAGCAGGGCGCGGTCGAAGCCGGTGCCGACGCGGCCGGCGTAGCGCAGCATGCCGTCTTCGTAAACACCGAGCAGTAAGGCGCCGAAAAACTTGCGCGTACCCTGCGGCTCCGTATAGCCGCCGATCACGAACTCCTGGCGCTGGCGGCATTTCAGCTTGATCCAGTCGGCGTTGCGTGTGCCGGCATACGGCGACTTGGCGCGCTTGCCGATGATGCCTTCCATCGAGAGCCGGCACGCGCCCTCCAGCAACTTCTGCGGCGGCTCCGGCAACGGGGCGCTGTAGCGCAGGTGCGCGTTGTCCGTCTGTTCCAGCACCTGCTCGAGCATGCGCCGCCGCTCCTTCAGCGGAAGCTGGCGCAGGTCAAGGCCATTCAAGTAAGGCAGGTCGAACAGATAGTAAATGATGGACGCGTCGCTCTTCTCGCTGAAGGCGTTCTGCAGCAGCTGGAAGGACGGCACGCCCTCTTTGTCGAGCACCACGACTTCGCCATCCAGCCAGGCGCTCTTCAGCTCCAGCGCGCGTATCGCCTTCACCTGCGCCGGCAGTTTCGCGGTCCAGTCCTGGCCGTCGCGCGTCAGCATCCGCACATCCTTCCCGTCGACTCTCGCGAGGATCCGGTAGCCGTCGAACTTGACCTCGTATTCCCAGTCGCCCTCGCGCGGGATCTCGTCGACCAGCGTTGCCAGTTGCGGGCTGAGCGCGTCGAAGAGCGCGGCCCGTTTCGCCTTCGCCGGTGCGGTCGACTGCAGGTTCGCGTCGTGAGTTCTTCGCGCGCGCCCCAGCACGCTGTCCGGCATTGCAGCCGTGATGTCGAACTCGGCATGCGGACGCGCAGCATCGTCCCTTTCCTTGATCAGCAGCCACTGCTCCTTGCTTCCGCCGGGAAGATGCGTGCGCACCAGCACCCAGCGGCCGTGCAGCTTTTCTCCGTGAAGGCGGAACGCGAGCTTGCCGCGTGCATAGCCGGCCAGCGGATCGTCAAGCGGTTCCCAGTTGCCGATGTCCCACACATCGACGTGGCCTGCGCCGTACTGGTGTTCGGGGATATCGCCTTCGAAATCGATGTAGTCGAGCGGATGGTCTTCGACCTGCACCGCAAGCCGTTTTTCAGAAGGATCGAGGCTCGGCCCCTTGGGCACCGCCCAGCTTTTCAGCGTGCCGTCGAGTTCCAGGCGGAAGTCGTAGTGCAGCTTGCGCGCGCGATGCTTCTGCACGACGAAGCGCAGGCGCTCGCCCGGAACGGCGATGGCGCCCGTTGGTTCCGGCGTGATGCGGAAGTTGCGCTTGGCGTGATAGGCGGAAAGCTTGCCGGGCATGACTGATCAATGCGCGGTTTTCGATGCGCGCACGCGGGCGTGTGCAGCTTTCCGTGCCGCGGGCGGGACAGCTTTCGGCGCGGCATGCCTGTGCGCACTGCCCTGCAGGCTGCGCCGCAGCAGCTCGGCAAGGTCTTCTCCGGTCGCCGCCTCCTCCGGATACTGGGGCTCGACCTCGGTAATTTCCTCGGCGTGCCCTTCCTCGAACTTGCGCCTGACCAGCGCCATGATGTCGTCGCGGAAGGTGTCCTTGTACTGCTCGGGCTGCCAGTCTTCGCTCATGTTGTTGATCAGCTGCGTGGCCATCTGCAATTCCTTCGGCTTGAGCGCGACGCTCTTCTGGCCTTCCCCGGGCAGGTCGAGATCGTCCGGACTGCGTACTTCCGTCGCCCAGCGCAGCGTGTTCAGCACCAGCGCATGCGGCATGGCAATCAGCGCGGCAAGATGCTGCTTGTTATGCATCACGATCAGGGCGATGCCGATCTTCTTCGTCTTCAGCAAGGCTTCGCGCAGCAGCGCATAGACCTTCTCCCCGCCCTTGTCCGGCGCGAGGTAATAGGGTGCCTCGAAGAACAGGAAGTTGACATCTTCCGCATCGGTGAAGCCGAGGATGTCGATGGTATGCGTCGACTTCACGTTGGCCGACCTGATTTCCTCGTCCGACAGCACGACATAGCGGCCTTCATACTTGACCGCCTTCACAATGTCCTCCTTGCCGACCTCCTCGCCGGTTTCCTTCACCACGCGCTTGTAGCCGACCGGCTGCAGGCTGCCGCGCCGCAGCCAGTCGAAATCGATTTCATCCTGTTGCGATGCAGGGTGCAGCGACACGGGCGCGTGCAGCAGGCCAAAGCTGACCGCGCCTTTCCACATGACACGTGACATGGAACTTCCCTTGATCAAATGGAAACTTATCTGTTCGACCCCGGTGCAGGCAGGGAGTTCTTGCAGCTCCTGCGGGAAAACATTCCTGTTTTTGCGAAGTAAGCGTCATCTTTTATTCGCTTTTTCAAATGTTGGCCGTCAATTAGGATAGGCGTCGATGTGACTGGAACGGCCGAGCGCGGCCGTGCCGCACTCGCCAATCAACTCCTGGAGGAAACATGAAAAAGTTTTTGATCAGCCTGATGGTCGCGGTCACGGCCTTGTCGGTCGTTGTGTCCGAGGCGCAGGCCAAGCGCATGGGCGGCGGCAGCTCGTTCGGACGGCAGTCGCAGAATGTCAGCCGCCAGTCGATGTCGCCGTCGCCGCAACAGGCGGCACCGTCCGCCGCGCGGCCAGCCGCACCCGCCGCCACCCCGCAAGGCACGCCGCCCAAGCCGGCCAGCCCGTGGAAGGGCATTCTCGGCGGCGCCTTGCTCGGCCTTGGCCTCGGCGCGCTGTTGTCGCACTTCGGCCTGGGCGGCGCGCTGGCCAGCATGATCAGCACCATGCTGATGCTCGGCCTGCTGGCGGCACTGGCGTTCTTCATCTATCGCATGGTGACGCGCAAGAATGGCGGCGCTCATGCGAGGAGCGGAATGCAGCCGGCCTATGCCGGGGCGCGAGAGTTCTCGACACCTGAGATCGGCTCGCGCGTCGAGCCCGTCGCCCTGCAGTCGTCGACGCAGGCCGGCGGCAGCGATGCCTCCTGGACTATTCCGGCCGACTTCGACACGGCGGGCTTCCTGCGCCATGCGAAGACGTACTTCATTCGCCTGCAAGCGGCATGGGACAAGGCCGACGTGAACGACCTGCGCGAATTCACGACGCCGGAAGTGTACGCTGAAATGAAGCAGCAATTGCTGGAACGCGGCCCGTCGCCCAACCATACCGACGTGGTAACGCTCGACGCGGAACTGCTCGGCATCGAGACCAGCGGCAACGAACATCTTGCGAGCGTGAAGTTCAGCGGCATGATCCGCGAGGCGGAGAACGCGCCGGCCGAACCGTTCACCGAAGTCTGGAACCTGTCCAAGCCGGGATCGGGCGCGGGCGGTTGGGTGCTGGCAGGCATCCAGCAAATGTCCTGATTCGCATCGACAACGTCTCCCTTTGAGGCCCCGGCGCAAGCCGGGGTTTTTTTGCGTTTGCGCAATCGCATACCGCCATTGAAGGCCGGCATTTCATCCCAACATAGAACGCCATGCACCGCATTCGTCCCGATTCCGCATGACGCACCGCTCCGTTTCCATTATCCTTGCGCTGCTCGCCGCGCTGCACCTCTACATCGGCTGGCGCATCCTGCCGGCCTTGCCGGTCGATCATGCCTGGCGGGTGCTGGGCGCGTTGTTGCTGCTCGCGTCGCTGGCGCTGGTGCCGATGGGTTTGCTCGCACGCATGATCAAGCGCCAGCCGCTGGCTGACCGCCTCGCCTGGGCCGGGCTCATGGCGCTCGGGTTGTTCTCGTCGCTCCTGGTGCTGACGGTCCTGCGCGACGCCGGATTGCTGCTCGCCGCCGTCTTCCGTGTCCACAGCGAGGCACTGGTGGAGG
>JAKACN010000302.1 GCA_021821365.1 Pseudomonadota bacterium
GATATGCGAAAGCAGCGACAGGTCGATCATGTGGTCTTCGCCCAGCCTGGCGTTCCAGTCTGGCGACAGCGCGCGTGTCTTCTGCAGCAGGGTGGGGCGCACCTCCAGCTCGACTGCATGCCGCTGCCGGTAATCGAAGCCGATGGTTTCCACGCGCGCATAACGCGCCAGCGCCCAGGCAAGGCAGGTGGTGGAATCCTGGCCGCCGCTGAAGAGCACCAGTGCACCGTTGGGAAAAATCATGTTGAAACGGATATCAGGGTTGCGGCACTGCCGTGCCGGGAATCAGTGACGATTGTAGCCTGTGGGCGTGAGGGAGGGAATCTCAGGACGCCTTTCGCTCGATCTTCTCCACCGTCTGCTCGATGAAGTCGCCGTCGCTCTCCGAGTAGCGGATGCGCGCCGGATACCACTCCTGCTGTGGCGCCAGCCAGATGTCGATCTGCTGGTCCCCGGAGCCCGGTTCGTTCACGCGCGTGATGTGCAGGGTGTTGATCTTGCCGAGCGGCGTGTCGATCTTTTCCGGTTTCAGTACCTTGAAGGTCCAGGTGTCCGCGTCGCGCCGACCGGCGACGGTGAACGTCCACTCCGAACCGGCCTTGAACCTGCCCTGCGCTGCACGCGCGATCGAGATCAGCTGCCAGACGGCGCTGCTGCGGTCCTGTTCGCCGCCGCTGATCGGCAGGGTTTGATCGGACTCCGGGAAGCGGATCACGCCGGCCGCGCGGTCGAAGGTGGTCGTCACCGCGCTCTTGCGAAAACGCTTTTCGGTGAAACTGACCGGCGCCAGGCCGTAGTCGTCGATCACGCCTTCGCTGTGCGCGTCCAGGATCTTGCCGATCAGCACCGCGCGCGCTTCGTTCGAGACGGAAAACTTCCTGTCACCCGTCGACCATCTGATGACGCCGTCGCCTTCCAGCGGAAAGCCCTTCTGTCGCGACTTGATCTTGTAGCTCAGGTCGGCGGACGGCGGAATGTTGACGCGGTACTTCGCCGCATGGTGTTCGGCGCATGGCGCGTTGAAGGAAATGCCGAATGCCAGGATCGCACCGAGGGTCATGCGCGGGAGGGAAAGAGTCATGAATCGTTCAGGTCAAAAAAGTTTTAATGCGCCAGCGGCGTCAGCGAGGACAGTGCCATGTCGAGATAGTCGCCATTGGAATAGGTATAACGCACCTTCACCGGATACCAGTCCTGGTGCGAGGCAAGCCAGATGTCGATCTTCTGGTCATGCGAATCGGGACGCGGCACGCGCACGACATGCCATGCCGCCAGCTTGCCATAGGGCGTCTCGATCTGCTCTTCGCCGATGAGCTGGAAGTGCCAGGTGTCGGCATCGCGCGCGCCGGCGACCGTGACATCCAGCGCTGAGCCGGGCTGGAACTGCGACGGATCGCCGCGTCCGATGCCGGCCAGCTGCCAGATGATACTGGCGCGGTCCTGCTCGCCGCCGACATAGGGAAACGTCGCCTCGGAAGCGGAAAAACTGATCTTGCGCGCTTCATGCTGGAAGTGGGTATTGGTCAGCGATTTGCGCCACGGCTTTTCGCTGTACAGCACTGGCGCGATGCCAAGGTTGTCGATCGTACCTTCGCTGGTGAAGTTCAGCACGGTGATCTTGAAGAGGAACGTGATGCTTGCTTCGCCCGCGATGCGATAACTGCCGCCCGCCGATTCCCATCGGAAGGCGCCGCTGCCATACCATTTCTGCTGGTCGCGCAGCGCGAATACGTCGTAGGCCAGCTCGGCGGAAGGCGGCGGATTGAACTTGAATGGGGAAGCAGGCTGCGCATCGGCCGCTGCGGCGGTTTTCTCGGCGGCTGCGTCCGCATCCGGGCTGGTGGATGCATCCGCAGTGGTTCCGGCGTTCGCAAGGTTCGCGTCTGCGTCCTGCGGCGCGGGCGGGGGCTGCGTCAATGCCGTCGTGCTCTCCGCCACGGGCGGCGGCGGAGGTGGTGGCGCGGTCCGACGAGGCGGCCTCGGCCTGGGCTTCGGTTTGGCAATGGTCGGCACGGGCACTGGCCTCGCCTTGGGCGGCACGGTCAACAGGGAGGCGGTAACGATGTCCTCGTTGTCCTTCCGCCATGAAGGCATGCCGATGTGGCCGTTCACCCAGTCGAACGCCATCATGTGCAGCAGGAGCGATGCGAACAGGACCGCGATCCATCTGCGGGATCTCGCGCCGGGGTGTGACGGTTCTGTCGTGGACGAGCGGGTCAATGCCATCCTGCTAGTGTAACAAGCCCGCCATCGATCCGTTGCGGCAATATGAGCGATTGTCGTGCGGCAAGGCATTCGTGCCGGTCCCCTTTTGTCAGAGCGCAAAGCGGAACCTTTATCATTTCGTTCACTCCACGTATTCTGCTACTCTCAGCGTTATTTGGACTCGGAGAGGAATCATGGCCAAGCCGACAATGCCGAACATCCCGGGCATCGGGGCGATGACGGATACGATCGATTTCGTCAAGAACCTGTGGGGCAGCATGGGTATCCCCGGCATGAACATGACCAACATGAACATGCCGGGTATGCCGGGCATGAACATCCCGGGCATGGTGATGCCGACACTGTCGGTGGAGGAAATCCAGAAAAAGATCACGGACCTGAAGGCGGTCGAATCCTGGCTGAACCTCAACATGGGCATGTTGCGCAACACGATACAGGCGCTGGAGGTGCAGGCGGCGACCCTGTCGACCCTGCAGACGATGGGCGAGAGCTTCACGGCCAGCATGGCGTCCGCGACCCAGGCGCATGAACAGGCGGCTGCGCCGGCGGCGCATAACGGGAACGGCGGGAATGGGGGCAACGGTCATGGCGCGGCAAGTCATGGCGCCGAGAAACTGCATCACGCTCCGGAGCCGACCAGCAAGGATCAAACGGACGCAGCGGCCTTGACGGCGCCGCTGGTCAATGCCGCAGCCTGGTGGAACATGCTGCAGGAACAGTTCAAGCAGGCGGTCGACAGCGCAATGACGACTACCGAACCTCCGCCTTCCGCTTCCGTCGCGGAAAAGCCGAAAGCCAAGCCCAAGGCCAGGCCGGCCACCGTGACGACCGGCACTGCGGGCGCAAGCGGCACGGCACGCAAGCGCAAGACGTCGAAGTAAGGTTTCGTTGCCAGGTCGAAGCCGGATTCTCTGAGTGCGAAGACGATTTCAGTTTCGCCGTCCCGATTTGCGGACAGAGCCTGTCCGCGTTCGTGGCAGGCGTGCGTCAGTCATTGTTCGACAGGCGGGCGCGGGCGGCGAAGGACCAGCAGCACCAGCGCGGCCGCGGCGAAAACGGCGCCCGCTTCAAAGGTCGCTGCGGGGCCAATCCTGTCCCACAGGACACCCGCCACCACGCTCGCCAGCAACATCGCGACGCCGCTGCCGAGGTTGAACAGGCCGAAGGCGGTGCCGCGCAGTTCGGCTGGCGCGCTATCGGCAATCATGGCTGCCAGCAGACCCTGGGTCGCAGCCATGTGCAGCCCCCAGAACACCAGTCCCGCCGCAATCCACGGCAGTCCGCCGTCGTAGGCGAGCAGGAGATCGGACACGATCAGCGGCACGATGCCCATGATGAGCAAGGCATAGTGGCTCATCTTGTCGGCCAGGATGCCGAAGGGGTATGCGCCGACCGCGTAAACCACGTTCATCAGCACCAGCACCAGCGGCACCAGCGCCACCGCGAGCCCGCTTTGCTGCGCGCGCAGCACCAGGAAGGCTTCCGAAAAGCGCGCCAGCGTCAGCACCGAGCCCGCCGCGACCACCCACCAGTAGCTGTCGGGCAGTTGTTTCAATGCCGCTTTGGAGATCGGAAAAGCAGCTTTTCCGGCAGGCCGCGCCCGTGCGGGTTCCTGCACGCCGACAGCAAGCAGCAGTACTGCCAGCAATGCGGGAATGACGGCAACCCAGAACACCGCGCGGAAATTGTCCGACCACAGCAGCATCAGGCCCATCGCCAGCAGCGGGCCGACGAACGCGCCCACCGTATCGAGCGATTGGCGCAATCCGAATGCCGCGCCGCGCAATTCCGCGGGTGTGACGTCGGCGATCAGCGCATCGCGCGGTGCACCGCGCACGCCTTTCCCGATGCGGTCGAGAAAGCGCGCGGCCAGCACCCAGGCCGGGCCGGTCGCCAGTGCGAACAACGGTTTGGTTGCGCCTGCCATACCGTAGCCGATGACGGCCAGCCATTTGCGCTTGCCCACATAATCGCTGATGACGCCGGAAAACACTTTCGTGATCAGTGCCGTCGCTTCGGCGATACCTTCGATCACGCCAACCGTCGTTGCACTCGCGCCCAGAACCATGGTCATAAACACCGGTAGCAGGCCATGGATGATTTCCGACGAGACATCCATCATCATGCTGACAAAACCCAACACCCATACTGTGCGGGGGATCCGGGGCGATTGTTCAGGTAAGGTAGTCATGGAGCGAAGGCGTGATGGTCAATTATTGTTGTTGAAATGCATTAAATCCCGGGGCGAATCCCGGGCCTTGTTTCCGGGGCAATGGCTTTTCTTGGTAGAATCAAGCACTTAACTCCATTTAGAAGGTGCCTAATGCTGTACCCAGAATTATTCAAATCGCTCGAACAAGTCCGATGGAACATGGAAAAGGACATCCCATGGGACCAGTTTGACGGATCAAAACTGACAGACGAGCAGGCGCAAACCATTCGGATGAATGCCATTACGGAGTGGTCCGCCCTGCCGGCTACCGAGATGTTCCTGCGCGATAACCGCGGCGACAGCGATTTTTCTGCGTTCATGTCCGTCTGGTTTTTCGAGGAGCAGAAGCATTCGCTGGTCCTGATGGAATACCTGCGCCGCTTCCGCCCCGAACTGGTGCCGACCGAAGAGGAACTGCACAACGTGCGCTTCGAATTCGACCCCGCACCGCCGCTGGAAACCCTGATGCTGCACTTCTGCGGCGAAATCCGCCTCAACCACTGGTACCGCTGCGCTTCCGACTGGCACACCGAGCCGGTCATCAAGGCCATCTACAAGATCATCAGCCAGGATGAAGCCCGTCACGGCGGTGCCTACCTGCGTTACATGAAGAAAGCGCTGAATGAGGTCGGCGATACCGCGCGCGCCGCGTTTTCCAAGATCGGTGTGCTGATGGCATCGGCACGGCGTACCGAAAAACCGCTGCACCCGACCAACCTGCACGTCAACCAGGCGCTTTTCCC
>JAKACN010000303.1 GCA_021821365.1 Pseudomonadota bacterium
CGACGGACACCTTGTCGCCGGCCAGGATGCGGATGTGGTGCTGACGCATCTTTCCGGAGGTATAGGCAACCAGCTGGTGGCCGTTTTCAAGATCGACGCGGAACCGCGAATCGGGAAGTACCTCGGTGACGAGGCCATTCATTTCAAGCAAGTCTTCTTTAGCCATGGTGCGATCCAATACTGAGTTGCGCCCGATTGCGGCCATGCCGAATACGTTGCCCAGGCGAATGCGCCGAGGCCTGGACGGCATTGTTCCCGCGAGCGCGAGGTGGTGAAAAGTCAAGTCGCCAGACCCTTGCGGGTATGCTGGCGCATGTGCGGAGCGCGCTGCAATGCGCAGCGGTGTGGCACCGTAACGAACGATGATGGTGGCCAGCGCACGTAAAGCTGCAGTCTTTGCGCGACCGAGGAACTGGAAAAGGCGGAATGCGGAAACCGGACTCGGGCCAGGCGGACAATCGCCATCGAACGTCGCACTATACCATATGCGGCGTGCGTCCGCCGCTGCCGCGAGGAAGCATGCCGGCGTCGTCCGGCGATCACGGGTATCCGATGATGCAAAGCAATCGACAGATGACTACTGGACGCGCTGCAAATTGAAGGTTTCCGGGCGCAGGGTCAAGGGCGATCCCGCGACGCCGGCCGCCAGGAGACGACGGGCCACGCCATTGATCCGCGCTTCGAAGGCCTTGAAGATTTCCAGGATATCCTCATCCGCATCGTCGCGCCTGACGGCGCAAAGCTTGTGCAGCGCCTGCGTGGTGATCAGGCAATCATGCTTGATGAAGTCGACCGTGACAGTGAAACTGACGCCTTCCTGCGAAACGATCGGGTTGTTGGATAGTTCGTTCATGATGTCCCTTTGGTGGAAATGACGGGATGCACCGACACGGCGCCGCGATGCAACGGTTTGTCAATGGCAGGCTCTGCCAGGCGGGGTGTGGAAATGACGCGGCGTACTGGCGGATTTCAAAACGTCCGTGGGAGGCTGACAACCGGATGGCCATGGCTTGCTGGCAAAGCAGTTCGACTATACACCTTTATTCATGCGGGCCAATGAATACTTCCTTGCGGCATCCGGTTGCTTGCCATGTATAAACGGCATGCGCGCATGCATTGCCCAGAGCGCTGCGAATGAACCCGGATTCTTGTTCTTGCGGGAGCGCATCATGCAGATGAAGAACCGGTTCGCCGCATATCGTTGGCATTGCCGTTACCGACCATGGAACACGGCGGAGTCGTCGGGCGCTTCACGCCTGTCATCCAGGCCATAATCCCGTACCACCGCAGCAATCCTCAGCCGGTAATCGGTGAATAATCCGTTGCGGCCGCGCGCCTGCGCCTGCCGGTGCGTTTCGAGATTTCTCCACCGGCGCACGGCCTCCTCGTCGCGCCAGAACGAGAGCGACAAAATTTTTCCAGGCACACTGAGGCTTTCGAACCGCTCGATCGACATGAATCCGTCGATCCCATCGAGCTCATGCCGCAATCCCACGGCGATCTCCAGATAGGTTTGCCTTGCGTCCGGCGCAGGCACGACTTCAAAAATGACCGCAATCACTGGATGGCCTCCGGCAAGCGGAAAAGGGTGCCTTCCACCGCTTCCACGAAGGTGCGTTCTTCTTTCAGAATGAATCTGCGCGATTGCGCCAGCTCGAAGTTTGCCCGGCCGTCCGGATCGGTCTTCAGCCTCGCCCGATAACGCTCGTAGGATGCCAGGCTGTCGAAGGCAATCAGGCCCCATGCCACATTGTTCGTTCCTTCGTGCGGCAGGAAATAGCCTACAAGATGGCCACCGCATTTCGGGATGACCTTGCCCCAGGTTTCGGCATATTGCCTGAATGCGTCGCGCTGGAAGGGGTCGATTTCATAGCGGATAAAGCAGGTAATGGTCATGGCGCAGCTCCTTTCGATCAGTGACTGCCACCATACCGCCTTGTACGACTCTCATGCTTCGACTACCATCGAAGCATGAAAGACGGCCCCAACATTGTCGGTATTGCTGCATTGATCGGCGACCATGCGCGCGCGGAAGTGCTGACCGCGCTGATGTCCGGCCAGGCATTGACGGCCACTGAACTCGCTGACCTGGCGAGCGTCACCCGCCAAACAATGAGCTCGCACCTGGCAAAGCTGGTCGAGGCCGGACTGATCACGACAAACAGCGAGGGCAGGCACCGCTATTTCAGGATTGCCAGCATCGAGGTCGCGCACCTCCTCGAGAATCTGATGGGCGTGGCATTCAAGGCGGGCGCCCTGCGCCTCCGTTCGAGCCCCCGCGAACCCGCCTTGCGCAAGGCACGCGTGTGTTACGACCATCTCGCCGGCGAACTCGGCGTGCTGGTGTACGACAGCCTGCTGCTGAAGAAAGCGCTGGAGCTCGGCAGCGATGGACTCAACCTGACGGAAACCGGCCGCCGGCTTTTCCATGACATCGGGATCGACGTTGCCAAGGTCGAATGCGCAAGGCGCGTGCTGTGCCGCAGCTGCCTGGACTGGAGCGAGCGGCGGGACCATCTCGCTGGGGCCTTGGGCGCCGCTCTGTTGCAGCACTTTCTTGAGTGCGGCTGGGCCAGCCGTGTTCCCGGAACGCGTGTCATCGCGTTTTCAGCTCCGGGCGAAAAGGCATTGCGGTACCTGTTCGGCATGCATGACTTGCGTCACGCTGAACTGCAGCGCACCGCCACGGACCGGTGTGAATCCCGTGCGTAAGTCCCGGCGCACACCGCATGATCGCGGCCACAAAGGAGCAAAAATCGGCTCGTTCTGTGCATGGGATGGCGAAACATTGATTCTCAATGTACTCGGCAAGCCGGGCGCCGGACGCGATGCGATCGGCGAGGTAACCGGCAATCAGCTCAACATCAGCGTAACGGAGGCGCCTGTGGCGGGCCGCGCCACGGATCACATGGTGCGCTTTCTGTCCGCGCAATTCCGCGTAGCGGTCGACGATATCGAAGTCGTCTTCGGCAGGTTCAATGTCAACAAGCAATTGCGCATCCGTTCGCCAAGGCGCCTGCCGCCGGTGATCAGCGAACATCTTTCCAGAGAGCCATCTAACATCGGCAATGCTGCACAGGTTTGAGATCGTGGAGCGCGTTTGCGTGGCTAGTGTTTTGCATCATGACATTTTTCCATGCGCCAACGGAAGAAATGTGGTAACCCACTATCCCGCGGGTTACAATCGCCCCCATTTCAACTTCGGAGTTCTTCCTGTGGACAGTCCCAGTAGTCGATCTTGCATCGGCCAACCACAGGCAAGGTAACGCGGGTTCCCTCATCTCGCCACTGCCTTGCCGACCAGGCGGGTAGTGGCATCTGGCAGCCGGTTCCCGGCCGCTTTCAGCTACTTCCCATGTAATCGTGATGTGCCGCCACTCCTTATAGCGGCACCGCAACGTCCATGTGCATGAATGCACTGGCGGGGAGGTTATATGCGTTTCTATTCCTTCATTCCGCGCCCTCTGGCGTGCGTTCGAGGCACGGCCGCCTTTATTGGGCTAGTGACGGCCGGATTTGCCGCTCCGCATGCCCAGGCCGCACGGCCAATGGTCACGGATGATGCCCGCATCGTCGATGCCAAGGCTTGTCAGATTGAAAGCTGGGTCAAGGGCAACCGGGGCAGCACCGAATTCTGGGCGCTGCCAGCCTGCAACTTCACCGGCAACCTGGAATTCACCTTCGGTGGCGCGCACGCGCGCGAGGCAGGCCGCACCCGGACCACGGATATCCTTGTGCAGGGGAAGACCCTTCTCAAGCCCCTCGACACCAACGGCTGGGTCGTCGGGCTGGCCGCCGGAACGGTGCGTCATCCAGATTCGGATAACGGTACGCAGGACTGGTACGCCAATGTGCCGGCCAGCTTTTCATTCCGTGACGACGGCATGGTCGTGCATGCCAATCTCGGCTGGATGCGCGACGGCAAAACCCTGCATGACGGACTGACCTGGGGGCTGGGCAGCGAGGCCCACCTTCAGGAGCGCACCTGGCTGATCGCCGAAGCCTTCGGCCAGAACCATGGCAATCCCTTCTACCAGCTCGGTCTGCGTCATTGGCTGATGCCGGATCGCATCCAGCTCGACACGACCTACGGCAACCGCGTCGGCAGCAGCAGGCAGGAGCGATGGTTCTCCGTCGGCTTGCGCCTTCTGACAGTGCCATTTCTGCCTTGAGGCCGAGATCGCTGTCAAAGCTTTGCGCGCCCCCCGGCCCCGAATAGTTGCCGCCCGCCGGAGCACGTTTTGAAAAGCGTGAAACCGGCGGGCGATCCTGGAGATAGAAAATGAACTTCACGCTGCTGAAAGAGCGTTTCGCGGACTTTCTTCGCACCCACCGCGTCGTCCGGCACTTCCGCCGGCTGTCCGTACTGGACACGCTGACCCGAACCAGTATCAGCCGGGCGCTGCCCGTCGGACTGAGCAAGAACCTTGTCACCGCCGCCACCACCGATACCGAGGCTCTGCTCAGGCTGCTCGACAGCCACAACGACGGACTGAGCGACGCGCAGGCCGAGATAGTGCGCACGCACGTCGGTCTTAACGAAGTCGAACACGAAAAGCCGTTGCCGTGGTGGATCCAGCCGACTGCCGCGTGCTGTCCGCCAAGGACCTGTTCGTATCGCAGGCGGCGATGACCGGCGAATCGATGCCGGTGGAGAAGTTCGCCATCCAGCGCGACGCCAATGCCATCAACCCGCTGGATCCGGACAACATCGTTTTCATGGGCACCAACGTCGTGTCTGGCTCGGCCACGGCTGTGGTGCTCGCCACCGGCAATGCCACTTACTTTGGCGCGCTGGCAAGCCGTGTCACCGCCACCGATCGCGCCCCGACTTCCTTCCAGTCGGGCGTGAACAAGGTGAGCTGGCTGCTGATCCGCTTCATGTTCGTGATGGTGCCGCTGGTACTGTTCATCAATGGCGTCACCAAACGTGGACGATGAACAATTGCGCGATCCTCAGCGCTGGCAGCCGGGCGACATCGGCCGCTTCATGGCGTTCTTCGGGCCGATCAGCTCGGTGTTCGACATCACGATCTTTGCGATGATGTGGTTCGTATTCCACGCCAATACGCCGGAAAAACAGACCCTGTTCCAGTCCGGCTGGTTCATCGTCGGCCTGCTGACGCAGACGCTGATCGTGCACATGATCCGCACGCCGAAGCT
>JAKACN010000304.1 GCA_021821365.1 Pseudomonadota bacterium
CGGCCTTCTGCTGCGAACGCATGGCGAAGGCGTCAACATCCTCACGCGAGAAACCTTCCAGCGTGGCAATCAGGTCCGCGCCGATGCCTTGCGGCAGGAAGTCTGTCTCGAAACTCGTTTCCGGATCAGCCGCCCACGCGCCGCCATCGGATCCCATCGCCACGCGCGACATCGACTCGACGCCGCCGGCCACGACCAGCTCTTCCCAGCCGGAACGCACCTTTTGCGCGGCGAGATTGACGGCTTCCAGCCCGGATGCGCAGAAACGGTTCAGCTGCACGCCCGCCGCCTTCCAGTCCCAGCCGGCGGCCAGCGCAGCGGTCTTGGCGATGCAGGCGCCCTGGTCGGCGACCGGCGTCACGCAACCGAGCACGACGTCGTCGACAAGGGCAGTGTCGAGGTGATGGGCACGCTGCAGCTCGTGCATCAGGCCGGACAGCAGGCTCACAGGCTTGACGGAATGCAGGCTCCCGTCTTTCTTGCCTTTTCCGCGCGGCGTGCGGATGGCGTCGTAAATGAAGGCGTCGGTCACGGTGGTCTCCTTGACTGGAATTGAGCAATCATAGGGCTGCGCATTTCACAAAGCAACTGCTTGGTTGGTGAGCGGCCTCTAATTCCTTGCGTCATCGCTGCGCAACCGGCCGCTATAATGAGCGCGTTCATCATGCCCACACACGCTACATCCCCATCGCGCCCCCGGCGCGCACCGCGCAAGCGTCCCCTCGTCACCGTCAGCGAGGACGACGGCAATCGCCGTGCCGACCTCATCCGCGTATCGGCCCGGCTGTTCCGCGAGAAAGGTTTCGACGGCACCACGGTGCGCGACATCGCAGACGCCGTCGGAATGCGCTCCGGCAGTCCGTTCTATCACTTCAAGAGCAAGCAGGACATCCTCGCGGCGGTGATGGAGGAAGGGCTCGTCGCCGGCCTGCAGGACACCGAGCGGATCGCCGCGAGCGACCTGCCGCCGCGCGAGAAATTCCGCGCGCTGGTGCGCTCGCATCTCGAAACGGTGCTCGCCGAGGGGCATGACTTCATTCCGGTGCTGCTGCACGAATGGCGCGCGCTCAGCCCCGAACACCAGGCGCGCATCATCGATCTGAAGGACCGCTACGACGCGCGCTGGCAGCAGGCGCTGGCCGAGCTGAAAAAGGCCAGACTCATCAGGTCGGACAGCAAGGTGGTGCGCCTGCTGATGCTCGGCGCCGTCAACTTCACGATCCAGTGGTACAAGCCGGGAAAAGGCCTGAGCATCGACCAGCTGGCGGATCAGGCGGTGGAGTTTTTCCTGGGCGAGCCGGGTTAGGCTGCCTCGTTATAACGTTGAAATGCTTGTCCACAAAAAACACAAAATCTTTTTCGTGTTTTTTGTGGACATCCATAAAGCGCTCAAAATAGCAGCGCAGTACGTCAAGACCCACTGAACAAATTCATCTGGATAATCCGATCATTCCGGCGACTTCATCGCCACCGCCCGCAGGCAGAACGCCTGAATGGAACGAATCAATGCCTTTTCCTCGATCACCGGCTGATGCCCTTCCTGCCACATCAGCGGCCCGACCAGTGCTTCGGCGATCACGCCGACCAGTGCAGCCGCGCTGATCGATGCATCCTGCGCGGGGAAGTCGCCGCTTCGGATGCCGTCTTCCACTAACTGCTGGAAAATCTCCGCGTAGGCGTGGCGGTAGCGCAGGCGTTCCGCGTCCACCAGCGCATCGACCGGTTCGGCGATCAGTGCGAACGCGAGGCGGCGCGCGCGGATCGCGCGCTTGGCGAAGGCGAGGATGGCATCCAGCAAACGCTGCGACGGAGAACCTTCGCGCAGCGCCGTCTCGCGTACCACGTCTACTTCCTTCTGCGTCGCGAGGCGAAATAGTTCGGCGCAGAGCGCCGCCTTCGAGCTGAAATGCATGTAGACGGCGCCCGTCGCCATGCCGGCCTGCTGCGCGATGGCACTGATGGTCACCGCGCCGAATCCGCCTTCCGACACAATGCGCGCACCGGCATCCAGGATGCGCTGTCGTTGCGCTGCCTTGCGCGCCTCGGTCTTTTCGGTCGGCCGGTAAGCCATGGAAATGAATCCTTCGCGTTGTCGGGCGGCCAGTGTAACCGAGGCAAACTTGCACGGACAAGCGCCGGCAAGCCGGCCAGTTGACACGACGTCGAGGGCGTGATTAACTTGAAGCCAATAGTATGAATTATAATTCAGAGTTTCAATTCAGGAAATATTTTCGGCCTCGGCGGCGGGCGTAAACCAGGCTGCCGCGCCTGTTTGGTAAATATTCCATGGAGTGGTCCAATGAACGACATCCAATTCAAGACTTCCTATCTCGCGGAGACCCACGAAGTCCAGAACCAGCCGCAGCCGCTGCAGGACTACAACGTCTACCTGCAGGATCTCGCGTTGCGCGAAGCCGTTGCGCGCGAGGACGGCGCATGGGCGGAAGGCGAGCTGCAAGGCTTCGGCGTGCTGGCCGGCTCGCAGGAAATGATTGAGCTCGGCTTCCAGGCCAACGAAAACAAGCCGATTCTGCACACGCATGACCGTTATGGCCGGCGCGTGGACGAGGTACGCTTCCATCCCGCCTACCATCGTCTGATGCAGGTTTCGATCGAGCACGGCCTGCATGCTTCGCACTGGACCCATCCGCGTCCCGGCGCGCAGGTCGCGCGCGCCGCGAAGTTCTACATGCAGAGCCAGGTCGAGGCCGCGCATTGCTGCCCGATCACCATGACTTCCGCCGCGATTCCCGCCTTGCGCCTGCAACCCGACGTTGCCTCTCAATGGGAATCGAAGATCCTTGCTCCGCATTACGACCACCGGAATGTCCCGGCCGACGACAAGATGGGCGTCACCATCGGCATGGCGATGACGGAAAAGCAGGGTGGATCGGACGTGCGCGCCAACACTACGCGCGCCTATCCGCTCGGCGCGGAAGGACCGGGCCAGGCGTACGAACTGGTCGGGCACAAATACTTCGTCTCCGCGCCGATGTGCGATGCCTTCCTCGTCCTCGCGCAGGCGCCGGGCGGACTGTCCTGTTTCCTCCTGCCGCGCTGGCGTCCCGATGGGAGCAAGAATCCGCTGCAGATCCAGCGTCTCAAGAACAAGATGGGCAACGTCGCCAATGCGTCGAGCGAAACCGAGTTGCGTGGTGCCTGGGCGGTGATGGTCGGCGAGGAAGGGCGCGGCGTCGCCACCATCCTCAAGATGGTATCCATGACGCGCTTCGACTGCATGATCGGCTCCTCTGGCGGCATGCGCCAGGCGGCTGTCCAGGCCCTGCACCACTGCGCGCACCGCTCCGCATTCGGCAAGATCCTCTCGCAGCAGCCATTGATGCAAAACGTGCTGGCCGACCTCGTCATCGAAACCGAGGCTGCGGTCGCGATGACGATGCGTATCGCCGGCGCGCTCGACCGCAGCACGAACAGCGAAGCCGAACACATGCTCGTGCGCGTCGGCACCGCGGTCGGCAAGTACTGGATCTGCAAACGCACGCCGGGGCACGCCTATGAAGCGATGGAGTGCATCGGCGGCAGCGGCGTGATGGAAGACTGCATCATGCCGCGCCTGCTGCGGGAATCTCCGGTGAACTCGATCTGGGAAGGCAGCGGGAACGTGCAGTGCCTCGACATGTTGCGCGCCATGGGCAAGAGCCCCGAATCCGTCGCCGCGTTCATGGCTGAAGTCAGCCAGGCCTCCGGCGCCGACAAGCGTCTCGACCAGTATGTTGCGCAGATGCAGCGCGAATTCGCCGACCTTGCCGACATCGAATACCGCGCGCGGCGCGTGGTGGAAAAGATGGCGCTGGCATTGCAGGGATCGTTGCTGGTGCGTCATGGCGATCCGGCCGTGGCGGATGCGTTCTGCGCTTCGCGCCTGGCGGGCGACAACAGCGGACTGGTCTATGGCAGCTTGCCGCGTGGCGTGGATTGCGGCGCGATCATCCGGAGGGCGCTGCCGATGGCGGCATAGAAAGGCATCGGGATAGGCAAATACCCGAGGAAGATCTGGCCATAAGGCGAATGAAATGGTCTAATCATGTATCGGCAGTGCATGTTTCGCCGTACATGGCGGTGGACCTCATTACGAGACCGGAGCGGGAGCATCCTTATGGCCAACCAGGACATCAAGCCGGCGGCAGGACCACTGGCGGAGCTCGCAGGCATGTCGCCTGCGTACTTCGGCATGGTCATGGCGACCGGCATCGTATCGCTGGCCTCCTGGCTGCTGGATTATCCGCGCATCGCCCAGGGCCTGTTTCGCTTCAATATCGCGGCCTATGCCGTGTTGTGGATACTGACCATACTGCGCGCGGTCCGCTTCCCGCGCCAGTTCTTCGGCGACATGGTCGACCACCTGCGCGGCCCCGGTTTCTTCACCACGGTGGCGGCGACCAATATCCTCGGCAGCCAGTTCGTGGTGCTCGCTTCCGACTACCGCGCCGGGGGTGTGCTCTGGGGCGCCGCGATCCTGTTCTGGATCGGGTTGACCTATACGATCTTCACCGGCATCACCATCAAGGAAAAGAAGCCGACGCTGGATCGCGGCATCAGCGGCGGATGGTTGCTGGCCGTGGTGGCCTCGCAATCCATTGCGGTGCTTGGCGCGTTGCTGGCGGCCCATATCGACCAGCCCTACCGGCTCGAAATCAACTTCCTCGCGCTCTCGATGTGGCTGTGGGGCGGCATGCTGTACATCTGGATGATGTCGCTCATCTTCTATCGCTACACCCTGTTTCCGTTTTCGCCCGGCGACCTGTCGCCGCCCTATTGGATCAACATGGGAGCGATGGCGATTTCGACCCTCGCCGGCTCGCTGCTTATCATCAACGCACCCGACGCGCCGTACCTGCTGTCGCTGCTCCCCTTCATCAAGGGCTTCACCGTCTTTTACTGGGCCACCGGTACCTGGTGGATCCCGATGCTGCTCATTCTCGGATTCTGGCGCTACGTCTCCCGGCGCTTCCCGCTGACCTATGATCCGTTGTACTGGGGTGCCGTCTTCCCGCTGGGAATGTACGCCGCCTCGACCAAGCGAATGATTGATGCCATGGGGTTCGGTTTCCTGCAGTTCCTCCCACGCGCCTTTCTTTATATCGCCATTTTCGTGTGGGCCGTGACCCTGATCGGGCTGGTGTTCGACTTGCTGCAA
>JAKACN010000052.1 GCA_021821365.1 Pseudomonadota bacterium
ACGTTCGAATAGAAGCCGTATTCCTGCGGCGCAGCGATGTTCCACGCAGTGCGCGGCTGATCCCGGACGAAGCGGATCTTCACGATCGACTTGGCTGACTTGAAGCCGTACTTCCAGGGCAGGACCATGCGTACCGGCGCGCCATTCTGGTTCGGCAGCACTTCGCCATACATGCCGAAGGCCAGCAGCGCCAGCGGATGGTTCGCCTCATCCAGCCGCAAGCCTTCGACATACGGCCATTCCAGCACCGGGCTGCGCACGCCGGGCATCTGCTTCCTGTCGGCGAGCGAAATGAACTCCACGAATTTTGCATTGCCGGTCGGTTCGACCTTGCGGATCAGCTCGGAGAACGAGTAGCCGATCCACGGAATCACCATCGACCAGCCCTCCACGCAACGCAGGCGATACACGCGCTCTTCCAGCGGAGCAAGCTTCATCAGGCTGTCGATGTCGATCGTCATCGGCTTTTTCACCTCGCCTTCGATCGCGACCGTCCACGGCCGCGTCTTGAGCGAGCCCGCATAATGCGAAGGATCGGTCTTGTCGGTGCCGAATTCGTAGAAATTGTTGTAAGTGGTGGCGTCCTTGATCGCGGTCGGCTTGTCCATCACCACATACGCGGTGTTTCTCTTCGCCGCCAGTTTCTGCGCGCCTGCCGTCTGCGCAAACGCCTCGCGCGCCAACATGTTCGCCAATGCGCCGCCGGCAATCGAACCGACCGCAAGCTGCCTGATAAAATCGCGGCGCGATTCGGCAATGTGGCGTGGAGTGATTTCAGAACCGAATGGGATGTCGATGCCGTTGGGATTGCGCTTGAACAACATGGCTGCTCCATGATTTCGTCGAGAACTGGCCCTTGGTCTGGGCAGGGCCTGCGAACCTTACATCAATTTGCGGCGGGATGAAGCTGGACGTAGACCACGCGCGCGATGTCCAGCAACCTGCGCTTGTCGATGCCGCCGGACAAGGCATAGCCATAGTCGCTGTCTATCCAGTAAAACGCCCTGTTGCCGCCCTGCTCCATCACCTTGAATCCGGTTTCCGGCTGCGACTGCGCAGCGTGACGAACGGTCAGCGTCAGGCGCTCGCCGGTATCCGATTCATACATCAACTGTGCCAGCGGGCCATCGTCGCCCGGCAACAGGCGCCCGCCAAGCAAGGCAAAACCCTGTTCGCGCAGATTGGGGGCGTGAATCGGCGCACTCAGCCGCTTCGACAGCCAGGCCACCAGATGCGCCTCCTGCTGCGCCGGCACCTCGACCGGATGACGCTGCTCGGCCGTGTACAGCACATGCGCCGCCAGCGCGTTCTGCGCGAACGTCCGCGGTTGCTCGGGCGTCCGCGTCAGGCCATGTGCAAGCCAGCCGGCCGCAAGCCCGCAGCTCAGCCACGCGAATCCGGCGACAAGACCTTGCGGCCAGCGCCTGGGTTGCAAGGCTCCGGCGAAGCGCAGCGGGACAGGCTCGTTCAGCACCGGATCGTAGGCGCCATGCAACGACTGATTCTGCTCTCGCCATGCCTGCACCTCGGCGACCGCCTCCGGGTGCGCCGCCAGGTAAGCCTCGACTTCCGCACGCCGCGCCGCATCGAGCTGGCCGTCGACATAGGCATGCAAATCGATTTCAGTGATCGGTGAGGCGGACATGTCACTTGACCCGTGTTAAATGTGTCGATGACGCGGCGGAAGCAGGCTGGCCGGACAGCAGCTCGCGCAGATGGGCGCGTGCACGCGCAAGCCGCGACATGACCGTCCCCAGCGGCACGTTCAGCACCTCCGCAACCTCCTGGTATCGCAGTTGCTCGAGGCCGACCAGCACGATGACGGCACGATGCTCCGCGCTCAGCCTGGCCAGCGCGCGCTGCAGGTCGAGCTGTTGGCCGGGGTCACCCGGTGCAACTGATTCGGGCACGTCCTCGATCGGCACCGCGACAAGCTGGCGGCGCGGCGCCTCATTCAGGTACAGGCGGTACAACATCGTGAACAGCCAGGCCGTGAGATTACTGTTGATCCGGAACAACCAGCGCCTCTGCAAGGCACGCTCCAGCGTGTCTTGCACGAGATCATCTGCCCATGACGCATCATGCGTCAACGCGCGCGCATACCGCCGCAGGCGCGGAATCTGCAATGCGAGCTCGTCGGCGAAATCGGCCATGGGCAGTTCGGCAGGTCAGGGCTTGGCGGCGCGCCAGACGTTATTGAAGCCGTCGCCGGTCTTGTCGCCCGCTTTCTGGTCTTTCTTCCAGGTATAGAGCGGCTTGCCCTTGTAGGCCCACTGCTTGCTGCCGTCATCGCGCGTAATGATGCTGTAGTCGCCGCTCGACTTGTCGTCAGCGTTGGCCATCAGTGGCGGCCAGTTGCCGGCGCAGGGACCGTTGCAGGCGCTCTTGCCCCCGGAATCCTTGTCAAAAGTATACAAAGTCATCCCGGCGGAATTCGTCAGGACACCATCGCTGGTCTTGACCGGCGCCTCGGCGAAGGCCAGGGAAGCGCTGCCGGCCAGCAGGACGGCAAGCAGCGGCGATATCAAAGAGAAACGGATTTGCATAAAGTCCTCGCTAAGCTGGTTAATCAGGCGTGCCCGTGGTGCGCACATGAGGTAAACAGCCGCGACGGATCTTTTATTCCCTCCGTCGGTGTAATTTCTTGATTTTTTCTAAAGCGCGCCGTAAGAATGCAATCCGGACAGGAACATATTAACGCCAAGGAAGGCGAATGTCGTGACTACCAGGCCGACGAGCGCCCACCAGGCGGCGACCTGCCCGCGCAGGCCCTTCATCAGGCGCATGTGCAGCCAGGCAGCATAGTTCAGCCAGACGATCAGCGCCCAGGTTTCCTTCGGATCCCAGGACCAGTAGCCGCCCCATGCTTCCGCCGCCCATAATGCACCGAGAATCGTTGCGATGGTGAAAAAGGCGAATCCGACGGCGATGGCCTTGTACATGACGTCGTCCAGGACTTCGAGGGACGGCAGGCGGTCCGCCAGCATGCCGTGCGCCTTCAGCAGGTAGGCCATCGAGACCATCGCCGCCAGCGAGAAGGTGCCGTAGCCGATGAAATTGGCGGGCACGTGGATCTTCATCCACCAGCTCTGCAAGGCGGGAACCAGCGGCTGGATGCCCGACGCCTCGCGGCTGATCGTATACCACAGCAGGAAGCCGACGGCGGCCGAAATCACCAGCAGGACGAAGGGCCCGAGCTGGCGCGTCGCATAGTGTTCTTCGTAATACAGGTAAAACAGTGCCGTGATCATGCAGAACAGGACGAACACTTCGTACAGGTTCGAGATGGGAATGTGCCCGATGTCGGCACCGACCAGATAGGATTCGTACCAGCGCACCAGCATGCCGGTGAAGCCCATGACCACCGCTGCCCAGCACAGCTTGCTGCCGACCGATGCGCCGAAATCCGAGCGCGTGACCAGCCCGCCCCAGTAGAACAGCGCGGACAGAAAGAATAGCGTGCTCATCCACAGGATCGCGGACTGGCTCGACAATCCGTACTTCAGCAGGAACTTGCTGTTGGCCGCATCGAGCGTGCCGCCGTACAGCGCGATGGACGACAGCGCCAACGCGGCAAGCAGTGCCATCAGCCAGCGGATCTGCTTCCATTGCCAGCCGAGCCAGGTGAATGTCGGCACGGACAAGGCAAGGATCGATCTTTCATAGGCATCCATATAGGCGCCGAAGCGGTTGAACGCGAACAGCGCTCCGGCTGCCAGTGCGGCGGCGAAGAGCCAGTCGATCCAGCCCAGGCGCCGGAAGAATCCCGGTGCGGGCGAAATAACGTGTGTCTGGGTCAGGTTCATCTTGTCCTCCATCCCGCCATCGTCATTGCGTTAACGGCCCGCCGTCTGCGTCGCAACGACCTTCCGCGACACCGGGCAATTGTGCTTTCAGCGCGTCGAACTCTTTTTCGAAATCGAGCGTCTTGCGTTGCGTGCTCATGGCCATCAGCGCGTGCGTGCCGTTTCGGCCATCCGGTTTCAGCCAGATCCACAGGCGGCGCTCGCGAATGTAGAACATGGCGAACACGCCCAGGGTCAGCAGCAGGCAGCCGAGGTATACGACGTTTTTCCCTGGCGAACGCGTGACTTGCAGCACAGACGCTTTGACTTCGTCGAAATTCTTCAGTTGCAGATAGACCGGTGCGCCATAAAAGCCGGCATCGGATATCGCATTGATCGCCATTTGCAGGAACCGCCCATGCTTCTCGTCGCCGGGCGCTGGCGGCAGGCCACTCTTCTCGCGCGCGACCTGCCAGAGCTCCCACATGCTGCCATTCAGGATCTTCATGAATACCTCGGCCGCTTTCTCCTGTTCGTCCGATGGCAATTTCTCGAGGAATTTCGACACGGCCACAAATCCGGCGTCCTTGCCGTCGCCCGCAAAAATTTCCAGGCCGCGCGCAGCCGACAGTTGCAATTGTCGGCGCAGGGTATCGACATTGCCACGCGCGTCCGGCATCGCCTTCGATGCATAGCGCTTTGCTGCCTGCGCACGCAGTTCCGGATTCTGCACGGCGGCCCGCAGGCGCATCCAATCGTCGACGCTGTTGTTGTCATCGGCAGGAATACGGAGATAGCGGAAGGTGTCGCCCGGGGAATCGCGCATGCCGGTCAGGAACACATAGCTTCCGTCGAGCAGGATCGGGAGCATGTAATTATGATATTCCCGCGCCTGACCGGTCTTGTCGCGCAGCTTGTACTGGACACTCGGGCCGACGTTCTTCAGATCCTTGCCGTTCGCATTTTTGGCGCCAGAGCCGAGCTGCCGAGCAAGGCCGGCGGCAAATCGTTCGTTGAAGGTCTTGTCCGGTGCGACTACACGCGCATCCTCACCACTCCTCGCCATGTTCTCGACATTGAACGGCCGAAAGCCGGACCATTCAATCGTGTAATCGCCGCCCTGGGTGCCGGCCAGCGGCGTGGACTCGCCAACCGTGCCTTTGAGGGCGAAAGATGCAGTCTGGGTGCCGATCATTGGATAAGCCATCATCTGCAGCCTGCTGCCGCCATCGTCGAAACTCGCCTGGTAGATCGCGACTCCCTTGTAGATCAGGGGCTGATTCACCTTGATCGTGGCCTCGAACGTCTTGCCCGTCTGGCCGTCGCGCACGACCACCTGACTGGCGAACAATTTCGGCATGCCGGATGAATAATGCTCGATGATGAACTTCTTCAGGTGGATGGAAAACGGCAGTTCCTGCACCAGGACGCCATTCTGCTGCGGAATGATGGCGGTGTCGCTCGTCGCGCCTTCGGGAATGAAGGTATTGCCGCGGAAGGTGGGATTGCCGACGCCCAGCCGGTGCTGTGCCGCGATGTCCGCGATCGCGCCGCTTCCGGAAAACGGGGTCTTGCCGCTGAACCACTCCTGAAAGCGTATCGGCAGATCGGAATCGAGCAGGCCGCCGATGCAGATGATCACGATGGCGCTGTGCGCAAAAATATAGCCCCACTTGTTGGCCGCACCGCGCTTCGCGGCAATCAGGCTTCCGTCGCCCTTGTCGATGAGCCTGACCTTGTAACCTGCCGCGGCAATGCGTTGCGCCAGCTGCTCGGCATGTGCAGGCAATGGCATCGCGCTCGTCCATTCCGTCTTGTGATGGAAATTGCGCAGCGATTGCTCGCGGACATGCTCGCGCCAGCTGCGCATGTCCCTCACCATTTTCGGCGCATTGCGCACGATGCACAGCGAGGTGGACAACACCAGGAAACCCATGATCAGCAGGAACCACCAGGCCGAATACACGGCATACAAGCCGAGCTTGTTGAACACGTCGAACCAGAACGGTCCGAACTGGTTCACGTAGTTCGGCATCGGCTCATTCTGCTTCAATACCGTGCCGATCACGGATGCAATCGCAATCAGCGTCAGCAGGCTGATGGCGAACCGCATCGAGGAAATCAGCTCGACGAATTCCGCCAGCCAGCGGCGCCTGGTATTCAACTGCAGCCCGAAGGTGCTTGGATTCATGTGCGGCTCTTCAAAAACAAAGGGGGTGGCATCTGCCACCCCCTTCTGCTTATTGGATTCTGATCTGTCGGCTTACTTCAGTCCGGCGACATAATCCGCGACAGCCTGAATTTCATCGTCCAGCATGCGCTTGGCGATTGTCGTCATCTGGACGCTGTTGTTACGTGCGCCGGAGCGGAAATTGGTCAACTGCGCGATAGTGTACTCCTGATGCTGGCCCGCGAGGCGGGGGAATTGTGCCGGAATACCGTTGCCGGTCGCACCGTGGCAACCGGCGCAGGCCGGGACGTTCTTCTCCGCAATACCGGCGCGATAGATCTTCTTGCCCAGTTCAACGGTATCCTTGTTCTTTGCAGCGCCCGGAACCGGCTTCTGATTGTTCAGGTAGGCGGCAATGTTCTTCGCATCCGCATCGGAAACCGTTTTGGCAATGGTGCTCATCACCGGATTGGTACGCTGCGGGGTCTTGAAGTCTGCGAGCTGCTTGACGATATATTGTTCGGCCTGGCCGGCGAGCTTCGGATTCTGGACGATGGTGGAATTGCCATTCGCGCCATGGCACCCGATGCACGCCATGCTGGTGAACAGGGCCTCACCCTTCGCAGGGTCGGCCTTCGGGGCTTTGCTTTCTTCAGCTGCGTAGGCAGCCGAGGAAACCGCCACCATTGCGACGAACAAGGACTTTACATACGGTAGAAAAGCACGGTTCATTCAAACACCCTGGACTTGATATTAAAATTCTGGCCTGGCGGCTATCTTGTTGCGCTGCGCAGCTTTTGCGGCGCAGCAATACATAACCTCTTATTGTACAATAGCTTTTCAGCATTTTCGCTGGTTTTTGCTGCATTTTCTCTCTCTATGTCTCTACTCTGGCAAGCCCGCTTCTTCACCACGGTGAACCACCTTCGCGACTTGCCAAATACGCAAGTGCCCGAAATCGCCTTCGCCGGCCGTTCGAATGCCGGCAAATCGAGCGCAATCAACATCCTGTGCAACCAGAAAAAACTGGCCTTCGCCTCGAAGATCCCCGGCCGGACACAGCACATCAATTACTTTTCCATCGGCGGCGCGCACGTCGGTCAGCACCGGAAGGATCCGACCAAGGTCGATGAAATCCGGGCGCTGCTGGTCGACCTGCCCGGATACGGCTACGCGGAAGTCCCGGGCGAAGCGAAACTGCACTGGAACGAACTGCTCGGCACCTACATCCAACAGCGCAAGCAGCTTGCCGCGCTGGTCCTGATCATGGATTCGCGCCGGCCGTTCACCGATCTCGACGTGCAGATGCTGGAATGGTTTGCGCCGACCGGCAAGCCCGTGCATTGCCTGTTGACCAAGGCCGACAAGCTGAACCGGAGCGAATCAACGAATGCCCTGCGCCTGGCGCACACGGTGCTGGGCAGCTATGTAGACGAACAGGGAAAGCCCTTTCCGTTTACAGTGCAGCTATTCTCGGCGCTGAAGCGTACCGGCGTTGATGAGGCAAATCAACGAATCCTTGATTTGCTTGGCTTGTCAGAGGCGTCATCGGAAGGCCATGATGTTCGCCAGCCCTGAAGAAACATTTGGGCAAAAAAAACCCTGGAGAAAGGGGAAGATCTCCAGGGTAGTAACGCCTTATCGCTAATGCCACGATAGGCCCCGCTCAGGGAGGAGAAGCGGGAGGTGAGTGATCACCTATTGCTAAGATAGGCCTCGGTCTGAAAAGTTTCAGGGATTTGTGACAATTCCATTATTCGAATCCCGTTTATCGCCTTTTTACTGCACTGTTATTGCGTTTACTTCATTCATATACCGCCATGTCCCATTCTCTGCCCGCCATGCAATTTCCCGCCGTCCGTATGCGCCGCATGCGCAAGGATGCCTTTTCCCGAGCCATGATGCGTGAGCATGTACTCACCGCAGCGGACCTGATCTATCCGGTCTTCATCGTCGACGGCAAGAACCAGCGCGAAAAGGTGGCGTCCATGCCTGGCGTGGAACGGCTTTCAGTCGACCTGCTGCTCGGCGTTGCCGAAGAGTGCGTGGCGCTCGGCATTCCGGTCATGGCGCTTTTCCCGGTGATCAATCCCTCGCTCAAGACGCCCGACGGCATCGAAGCCATCAATCCGGAAGGCCTGGTGCCGCGCGCCGTGCGCGAACTGAAAAAACGCTTCCCCGAACTCGGCGTCCTGACCGATGTGGCGCTCGACCCCTACACCAGCCATGGGCAGGACGGCGTCCTCAACCCCGATGGCTATGTGCTCAATGACGAAACCAGTGCCATTCTCGTGAAGCAGGCGCTGGCCCAGGCCGAGGCCGGAGTCGACATCGTCGCGCCGTCGGACATGATGGATGGCCGCATCGGCGCCATTCGCGCCGCCCTGGAAGCGCGCGGCCACATTTACACGCGCATCATGGCCTACTCCGCGAAATACGCCTCGGCCTACTACGGGCCGTTCCGCGATGCGGTCGGTTCCGCCGCCAATCTCGGCAAGGGCGACAAAAGCACCTACCAGATGGACCCGGCCAACAGCAATGAAGCGCTGCGCGAAGTCGCGCTCGACATCGCGGAAGGTGCCGACATGGTCATGGTCAAGCCGGGCATGCCCTACCTCGACATCGTGCGGCGGGTGAAGGATGAGTTCAAGGTTCCGACCTTCGCCTACCAGGTCAGCGGCGAGTACGCCATGATCAAGGCAGCCGCGCAGAACGGCTGGCTCGACCACGACAAGGCCATGATGGAAGCCATGCTGTCATTCAAGCGCGCCGGCGCGGACGGCGTGCTGACCTATTTCGCGCGCGATATCGCCCGCCGGTTGAAGCTCGGCTAGGCGCAGCCGCCCATCCCGGCGCCCGCATTGCCGCGGACGCCGCCTTCCTCCACGCATTTCGCGGCGCGGCTCCCATCGCCGACCCTTTACGCCGGCCTCATATCGCCAGCTGCAGACCATGGATATCTATCACGTCAATAATGGTCAGGTCATGCCCCTGTCCGCGCCGTTGGCGGAGGCGCCGAAGCAGGGATTCCTCTGGCTGGATGCCACACATGAAGAGGTCGCGACCGATACCGGCACGTGGCGTGATGCCGTGGAGCGCGCGACCGGCGTTCACGTCTACGATCCGCATTTGTCAGACGTTACCAACCTGAGCCACCCGTCCTATTTCGACTCGACACAGGACTATGCGATGGTCGTATTCCGGAAGCTCGCGCTTGACATCGATGGTGAACCGGAGGCGGCGGACGACGCGGCAAGGAAACGCAAGATTCCACCGGCCTTGACCAAACTTGCGACCAAGCCGGTGAGCTTCCTGCTGATGGAGCATGCGCTGGTGACGGTGCATGCCGCGAACAGCCGCACCATTGAAACCGCCCGCAACCGCCTTCTCGAGCACAAGAACAAACGTGACGGCGCCCATGCAAGCCGCTCGCCAGCATCGCCCCATGAACTGATGCTGCGCCTGCTGAACGCCATGGTCGATCAATACCTCGCCTTGCGTCAGCCGCTCACCGGCCAGATCGACCGGTGGCAACGCGCACTGCTCAATCCGCGCAATCCGTTCAACGACTGGGCTGCGTTGCTCGACGCGCGCATCGAGCTGCGCAAGCTCGACCACTTGTGCGAAGGACAGCGCGACGCGATGCAGGAGTTGCGCGACCATTTGGTCGACAGCATCGATGAATCCGCCAACAGTCGCGCGAAGGACTTGATGCTGGTGCGCGTGAACGACATCATGGAGCACATCACGCGCGTGCTCAATCATGCGCAGCGACTGGAGGCGACCATCGAATCGGCGGTGCAGATCCACTTTTCCGCCATGGCACACCGCACGAGCGAGATCATGCGTACGCTGACCGTGATTACCGCCCTGTTCATGCCGCTCACGCTCGTCACCGGCATCTTCGGCATGAACTTCGGCGACATGCCCCTCATCAAGGACAAAGCCGGTTTCTGGATCACCATGGGAATCATGGCGGTCATTGTCGCGGTCCTGCTGTTCTTTTTCCGCCGCAAGCGTTATCTCGACGACCAGGGGCGCGATGGCAACCGATAAAAAAAAGCGCTCATCGCAATGAGCGCTTTCTGATGCGAATAGTCTGCCGTTACTTGTCCGATTTGCCTGGCAACGCGGCCATCGTAGACGACGCGGGACCCGTTGCGCGCGCCAGCGATTGCAGGAACTTGTCCGCATCCTGATAACCGATCACCCGCGTTCCTTGCACCTCGCGCCCCTGTGCATCGAAGAAAATGATTCCCGGCGGACCGAAAAGCTGGAAGCGCTTCAGCAACGCCTTGTCGTCGTCGTTGTTGGCAGTCACGTCCGCCTGCAGCAAGACCATGTTCGCCAATTGCCCATGGACGCGCGGGTCGCTGAAAGTCAGTTTTTCCATTTCCTTGCAGGACACGCACCAGTCGGCGTAGAAATCGAGCATGACGGCTTTCCCGCTCGAATCGGCCAGCATCGCATCGAGTTCGGCAGTTGTCTTGACGCGCGTGAAATTCGTCTTGTGCGCGGCGCCGACCAGGTGCGACAAGGGCGCCAGCGCATCCCTGCCGCCGGTTGCCGCACCGACCAGCTGCACGAGGCCTAGGCTCACCACGGTCAAGCCGATTGCTTTCGAGAGCCAGCCCCAACGCTTGCCCCTCATCAGGTAAGTGCCATAACCGATACCAAGCGCGGCCCATCCCAACATCGGCACCCATCCAGGAATTACCGGCGTCACAATCCACAAGGCCATGCCGAGCATGACGACGCCGAAAAAGAATTTGACCGACTCCATCCACGCACCGGCACGCGGCAGCAAGGCGCCCGCGGAAACGCCGACCAGCAGAAGCGGCACGCTCATGCCGACCGCCATGGCGAACAGAGCACTGCCACCGATCACGACGTCGCGCGTCTGACTGATGTAGAGCAACGCGCCGGCCAGGGGTGCCGCGACGCAGGGCCCGACGATCAGGGCGGATATCGCTCCCATCGCAAACACGCCGAACAGTTTCCCGGCCGCCTGACGTTCCGATACCTTCGTCAGCCTGGTCTGAATCGCGGCCGGCATCTGTATCTGATACACGCCGAACATCGACAACGAGAGCAAAACCATCAGGAGTGCAAATGCGGACAACACCCAGGGATTTTGGAGTGCCGCCGCCAGGCCCTCGCCGACCAGTCCTGCGGCGACACCGAGCGCCGTGTAGACCAGCGCCATGCCGAGTGAATACGATGCCGACAATGTGAAACCCCGGCCGCGGCTTACATGCGTCCCCTCGCCGACAATGATCGACGACAGGATCGGGACCATGGGCAGGACGCATGGCGTGAATGCCAGTCCGAGGCCCAGCAACAGAAACAAAGGAAGAATGGCCATCAATTTACCGCTGCGAAGCGATGCTTCAATGCGCCCCATTTCCGGATCGGCCGAGGAAGCCGGCGCGCTGCCGAGAGCTGTGGTCCTCGCCCCGCCGGGAAGGTCCGCGGTGAGCGCGCCTCCCACGGCAACCGGCGACAGCGTCGCCCGGGATTCCATCGGCGGATAGCACAATCCCTGATCGGCACATCCCTGCCCCGTTGCCATAAGCGTGAAATTCCCTGTCGCCTCGACCGGAATCGTAATGGCTACTGACTTACGATGAGTTTCAACATCCTTCTGAAAGGTTTCATCGAATTTCACCTTGCCCTTGGGGATCAGGGCTTGTCCCAGCTTGGCACCGTCCGCCTTGAAGGCAAAGCGCTCATGGTACATATAGTAACCGTCAGCGATGTCGTACGTGACTTCCGCAGTCCTGGCATCCAGCATGCGCGCCGAAAACCGGAATGCTTTCTCAGGCTCGAGAAAATTGTCGCCTGCATGGGAAAGCGGCGCGATAACGCATGCAATAACGGCAACAATCGTCGCGAGAAGGCGGATACGCCATCCTGTGTCAACGCGTTGGTTCCATAAGCTAAACATTCAAGTCCTTCCTGGTTTCCGATGCGATCCATCCAAGATATGCCGGCAATCCGGCAACGATCGGAAGCGCAATGATTTCCGGTACTTCGTACGGATGCCCTGTCCTGATCTCCGCTTCCAGTTCGGCGTAACGCGCCGGCGTCGTTTTGACCAGCATGGTTACTTCCGCAGCTTCCTCGATGGCGCCCTGCCACTGGTAAATGGAACGCACTGCGGGCATGACGTTAACGCACGCGGCGAGCCGATGTTCCACGAGCCGGCGTGCGAGAGCGTGCGCGACGGCCTCATCCGGAACGTTGGTCAAAACCAGCAGCGTCTCTTGCATAGTCGAAGTCCGAGCTGAAAACTGACGGTCATTTCAAGAGCCGGCGGCGTGTCAGTATCGTCGCAATATAGAATCCGCCAACGCAATAGGCGAGCAATATGCCAATATCCGACCAAGGCGTGGCAGGTAATTCGCCGAGCACCAGCGGGCGAATCAGGCCGACTGCAGCGCCAAGCGGCAGTACTTTTGCGAACACCTGCAGCCATGCCGGCAGCTGTGCAGTGGGATAATACACGCCCGACAGGAAAATCATCGGCGTCAGCACCAGCGTGAAGTAGTAGGTGAAGAAATCATACCCGCGCGCCAGCGCATTCACGATCAAACCTACCGATGCAAAAGTCATGCCGATCAGAAACAGCAATGGCGGAACCAGCAAGATGTGCGGATGAAGTCCAATACCGAGCATGAAAATCACGGCCAGGATTGCCATTCCGGAAAACAAGGATTTGGTTGCCGCCCATAACATTTCGGCGAAGACGACATCATCCAATGCAAGCGGCGCGTTCAGCAGCGCATCCCACGTCTTCTGAACATGCATTCGTGAAAACGCCGAATAGAGCGTTTCGAATGATGCCGCCATCATGATCGACATGCAGATCGATCCGGATGCCAGGAACTGGATATAAGGTATTCCATTGACGGTATGCAGCAGGCTGCCCAGTCCGTAGCCGAATGCGACCAGCGTGATCAAGGGATCTGCAATATTGCCAAGGATGCTGGCGAATGCGAGTTTCTTCCAGACCAGGAAGTTGCGCCGCCAGATCGGAAAGAAGCGTATGGAAAATCCCGGCAATGCGTAAACCGATGCACTCATGTCAATCTCTCATTTCCCGGCCCGTCAGCTTCAGGAACAGGTCTTCCAGGTTCGCCGGCCGGTGCAGGTAACGTACACCCGGCGTGTCATGCAGGCTTGCGAGCAAAGGCTGGGCATCATTCGTGTAACAGAACACCGTCTCGCCGCTCACCTCGAAGCGCGCCGATTTCTGCCGCCCTTCACTGTTACCCCATGCCCGCGCGTTGTCACCATACACTTCGACCACCTCGGCTTCGATATGTTGCCCGATCAGATCACGCGGCGAACCTTCGGCGATCATCTGGCCGCGATCGATCACGGCCAGCCGGTCGCAAAGACGTTCAGCTTCATCCATGAAGTGCGTCGTCAGCACGATCGTCTTGCCGTCCGCAAGCAGGGTTTTCAAGCGATCCCAGATCATGTGCCGCGCCTGCGGATCCAGGCCTGTCGTTGGCTCGTCCATGAAAATCAGGTCAGGATCGTTGATCAGGGCACGAGCAAGGGTGAGCCGGCGTTTCATGCCGCCCGAAAGTTCGCCGATATTGGCATCCTTCTTCGCCGTCAGATTGGCAAACTCAAGCAGCCTGGGAATGCGCGCAAGAATCGCATCGTCTCTCATGCCGAAGTATCGGCCAAATACGAGCAGGTTTTCGGAGACGGTGAAATCCGGATCGAGATTATCCCCTTGCGGAACGACGCCCACGCGCAGGCGGGCCGGTCGTGCCTCCTCGGGAATTCGCTTGCCGACCAGGATGATTTCACCGCTATCGGGCGCGGTCAGGCCCAGGCACAGACGCAAGGTTGTCGTCTTCCCCGCACCGTTCGGCCCGAGCAAGCCATAACATTCGCCACGGCGCAGACTGAATGACAGACCGTCGACAACAATGCTGCGTTCTGCGCCAACTCCGTATGACTTGCGCAGGTCAACAACTGCCAGAATGGTGGATTCAGGCATGTAAAAACTTCACCCCATCAAAAACGAACATCTTGCCACAGACAAAAAAATCAAACCGAACGCGCATATGGAGCTCGCCGAATAGCACCGCTAGATTTGCGCGCGCCATGCCGCCAGGAAGCAAAAAAAGCCAGGCATTGCCTGGCTTTTTTATATGCGCACATACAACCGCAGAATTACTCAGCGGTCGGCACTTCGGCGGCGTCGCTGATTTCCGGGCGGTCGACCAATTCAACAAAAGCCATCGGCGCATTGTCGCCTTGGCGGAAACCCATCTTCAGAATACGGATATAACCACCGTTACGAGTCGCGTAGCGCGGTCCGAGTTCGGAGAACAGCTTGCCCACGATTTCGCGATCACGCAAGCGGTTGAATGCCAGACGTTTGTTGGACAAGTTGTCGGTCTTTCCGAGCGTGAGGATCGGCTCGACAACGCGACGCAGTTCCTTCGCCTTCGGCAGGGTGGTCTTGATTGCTTCATGACGCAGCAGGGAAACAGTCATGTTGCGGAGCATCGCCAAGCGATGCGAAGACGTACGATTCAGTTTGCGGAGGCCGTGACGGTGACGCATGGTATTTCCTTTCTGGTTTCTGTTTTAGATCCAGCTCTTCTATCGAGCGGCGCTAACCTCTCGCGGGCCGGTAATTCAAATTGTTGGTATTTGCGGTTTGTACTGCAGCTTCAATCAGGAGCGGCATTTCTGCCACTCCTGGCAGAATTACTTTTCGAGACCAGCCGGCGGCCAGTTCTCCAGCTTCATGCCCAAGGTCAGGCCGCGGGACGCCAGTACTTCCTTGATCTCGTTGAGCGACTTGCGACCGAGGTTCGGCGTCTTGAGCAGCTCGTTTTCGCTGCGCTGGATCAAATCGCCAATATAGTAAATGTTTTCTGCCTTGAGGCAGTTCGCGGAACGGACCGTGAGCTCCAGGTCGTCCACCGGACGCAGCAGGATCGGATCCACGGACGGCGCACGCGACGGCGCTTCGGCGGCGGCCTCGGTACCTTCGAGTGCAGCAAAGACATTCAGTTGGTCGACGAGAACGCGTGCCGATTGACGAATCGCTTCTTCCGGCGAAATCACGCCGTTCGTCTCGATGTTCATGACCAGTTTGTCGAGGTCGGTGCGTTGTTCTACGCGAGCAGACTCGACAGCATAGGAAACGCGACGCACCGGCGAGAACGAGGCATCAAGGACAATACGCCCGATGGTCTTGTTCGCGTCTTCCGCCAGGCGACGCACGTTGCCTGGCACATAACCGCGGCCCTTTTCAACCTTGATTTGCATGTCCAGCTTGCCGCCCGCCGTCAGATGTGCAATCACATGATCAGGATTGATCAGCTCGACGTCGTGAGGAAGATCGATGTCCGATGCCAGCACGGCGCCCTCGCCTTCCTTTTTCAGCGTCAGCGTAACCTCATCGCGGTTATGCAGCTTGAACACCACCCCCTTCAGATTCAGCAGCATGTCCACGACGTCTTCCTGAACGCCGTCCAGCGACGAATACTCGTGCACCACGCCGGCGATCGTCACTTCCGTCGGCGCGTAGCCAACCATCGATGACAGCAATACACGACGAAGCGCGTTGCCGAGCGTATGGCCATAACCGCGTTCAAACGGCTCCATCACGACCTTGGCGTGACCGGCACCGAGTGCCTCGACTTCAATAATACGGGGTTTCAACAGGCTGTTTTGCATGAAATGTCCTTTTCAATACCCTCGGCTCGTTACACCGATAAGGCTGATGGCATTACAAAGAAACCTGCCCCGCAGTTCGGGGCAGGGGAAATCGGTCTTAGCGGGAATACAATTCAACGATCAGAGATTCGTTCACATCGTTGGCGATCTCGCCGCGATCCGGCATCGCCTTGAACGTGCCTTCCATCTTCTTCCCATCGACGGTTACCCACGACGGCATGCCGCTCTGCTCAGCCAGCGACAATGCTTCGACGATACGCGCCTGTTTCTTGGCCTTCTCGCGCACGGCAACCACATCGCCCGACTTCACCTGGAACGAAGCAATATTGACTACGCGACCATTGACGGTGAAAGCCTTGTGGCTCACCAGCTGGCGTGCCTCGGCGCGCGTGGAGCCGAAGCCCATGCGATAGGCGACATTGTCAAGACGCGATTCGAGCAGCTTCAGGAGATTCTCGCCGGTGTTGCCCTTGCGGCGGTCCGCCTCGGCAAAATAACGACGGAACTGGCGCTCAAGAATCCCATACATGCGCTTGACTTTCTGCTTTTCGCGCAACTGATTGCCATAGTCGGAGGTGCGTGCACCAGAGGTTCGGCCATGCTGACCCGGCTTGGAATCGAGCTTGCACTTCGAATCCAGCGAGCGGCGCGCACTCTTGAGGAATAGATCGGTCCCTTCGCGACGGGACAGTTTTGCTTTTGGTCCAATATAACGTGCCACGTTGATTTCCTTATTTAGATGACGCCCCGACCAGATCTGCATCGCTGCGCAATCTGCCAGGCGCTAGTCTGATCTGCGTACGATCAGACGGTGGTCTTAAGAACAAAGCCCGCCAAGAATGTTGGCGGGCAACTTACATCAAAATCCGTGCGTGCCCCGCACGCCTTTAGATACGGCGACGCTTCGGCGGACGACAACCGTTATGCGGCACAGGCGTTACATCCTGAATCTGGGTGATTTTGATGCCCAGCGCATTCAACGCACGTACAGCAGACTCACGGCCGGGCCCAGGCCCTTTGATCCGAACCTCGAGATTCTTCACGCCACACTCCATCGCCACCTTACCTGCCGCTTCAGCTGCGACCTGCGCCGCAAATGGCGTCGACTTGCGCGAGCCCTTGAAGCCAGCCCCGCCCGAGGTTGCCCACGACAACGCATTCCCTTGGCGGTCAGTAATAGTAATGATGGTGTTGTTGAACGAAGCATGAATATGCGCGATGCCTTCAGCAACATTCTTTTTAACTTTTTTGCGCACGCGTGCCGCTGCGGCGCTATTCGGGGCTTTTGCCATTTTAGTTTCCTTGAATCCGACTACGAGTCAAACTGCGCTGGATTATTTCTTCAGCGACTGCGCTGCCTTGCGCGGTCCCTTACGGGTGCGTGCATTCGTGCGCGTACGCTGGCCGCGGACGGGCAGCCCTTTGCGGTGGCGCAGGCCGCGGTAGCAGCCCAAGTCCATCAGACGCTTGATGTTCATCGAGACTTCACGACGCAGATCACCTTCGACGACGAATTTGCCGATCGCGTCGCGCAGCTTTTCCAGCTCGTTATCGTCCAGATCCTTGACCTTCTTCGTGGTCGGAACACCCGTCTGCTCGCAGATGTTCTGCGCGCGCGGACGGCCAATACCATAAATCGCTGTCAAGCCGATAACGGTGTGTTGGTGATTGGGGATATTCACCCCTGCAATACGTGCCATTCGTTATTCCTCGATCAATAACGTTAATTAACCCTGGCGCTGCTTGTGACGCGGTTCGGTGCAAATAACACGGACCACGCCCTTGCGCTTGATGATCTTACAGTTGCGGCAGATCCGCTTCACTGATGCGAGCACTTTCATTTTTGCCCTCTTTCTTTCAGCTCTGGTTACTTTTACTTACTTCGTGCGGAACACAATACGTGCCCGACTCAAATCATAAGGCGTCAATTCCACCGTCACTTTATCGCCTGGGAGTATACGAATGTAGTTCATCCGCATTTTCCCGGAAATGTGCCCGAGAACCACATGCCCGTTTTCCAACTTGACTCGAAATGTTGCATTCGGGAGATTCTCCAGAATCTCGCCCTGCATCTGAATTACGTCGTCTTTTGCCATTCGCTCTGCTCGTTCTTCTGGGCCAATCCATGCTTAGCGCATTGGAATGCCGCCCTTGAAATTCGCTTTACGTAGCAGCGATTCATATTGCTGCGACATCACGTAATTCTGCACTTGCGCCATGAAATCCATCGTCACCACGACGATGATCAGAAGCGACGTACCGCCAAAATAGAATGGCACCTTCCAGCGTGCAATCAGAAATTCCGGCAGCAAGCACACCAACGTAATATAAACCGCGCCGGCCAACGTCAATCGCATCAGGATCTTGTCGATGTAACGGGCCGTCTGTTCCCCGGGACGAATTCCTGGGACGAACGCACCACTTTTCTTCAAATTGTCCGCCGTTTCCTTGCTGTTAAACACCAACGCGGTGTAAAAGAAGCAGAAGAAAACGATAGCAATCGCATACAGTAATGCGTGAATCGGCTCACCAGGCGCCAATGACGCGGCAAGATCCTTCAAAAACCGGACGAACGAGTTCGACGTGTCGCCTGAGGTAAACCAGCTCGTGATCGTTGCCGGAAACAAGATGATCGAAGATGCGAAAATCGGCGGAATCACACCTGACATATTCAACTTCAATGGTAGATGACTACTCTGTCCACCATAGATCTTGTTGCCAACCTGACGCTTCGCATAGTTCACCAGAATCTTTCGCTGACCTCGTTCAATGAACACGACCAAGAAAGTTACTGCTGCCACAATAACGCAAATCAAGATAGCCGACAGCGCGTTCATTGAGCCGGTACGCACCAGTTCCAGCAAACCGCCGACTGCATTTGGCAGACCAGCAGCAATACCCGCGAAAATGATGATCGAGATACCGTTACCCAAGCCACGCTCGGTAATCTGTTCACCCAGCCACATCAGGAACATCGTTCCCGTCACCAAGGTAACTACGGTGGTGAACCGGAACGCGCCCCCCGGATCAAGCACCAAGCCCGGCTGGGACTCCAGCGCCACTGCAATACCCAATGCCTGAAATGTTGCGAGAACCAACGTTCCATAGCGAGTATATTGCGTAATCTTGCGGCGGCCTGCCTCACCTTCCTTCTTCAGCGCCTCCAGCTGTGGCGATACAATCGACATCAGCTGCATGATAATCGATGCCGAAATGTACGGCATGATCCCCAACGCAAAAACCGTAAAGCGGGACAATGCGCCGCCGGAAAACATGTTAAACATGCCAAGGATGCCGCCTTGGTTTTGTTTAAACAACTCGGCCAACTGTGTCGGGTCGATACCAGGAACCGGAATATGCGCCCCGATACGATATACAACCAAAGCAGCAAGCAAGAACCACAGACGGCTCCATGGAAATCCGCTTGCCGCACTCTTAGCGAGTTGAGGTGTCGTCGCCAATTATTACTCCGAAAGCGGGAAGGTATTAAGCAACCGAACCGCCAGCGGCTTCGATTGCCGCCTTTGCGCCTTTGGTCGCGACCAATCCCTTGGTGGCGATCTTCTTGCTAAGTTCTCCAGCCTTAACGATGCGTACTGTCCGCGCCAGCTCGGAAACCAAGCCTGCCTGTTTCAGTGCAAGAATATCAATTTCGGCAACGGGCAGCTGCTCCAGATCCCCAAGACGCACTTCCGCCTTGAACGGTGCGGCCAATGACTTGAAACCACGCTTCGGCAGACGCCGCTGCAACGGCATCTGGCCGCCTTCAAAGCCAACTTTGTGGAACCCGCCCGAGCGCGATTTTTGCCCCTTGTGGCCGCGACCGGCCGTTTTGCCGAGTCCCGAACCAATACCACGTCCGACACGCCGCTTAGCATGCTTGGCGCCGGCTGCAGGTTGAATGTTGTTCAATTCCATGATTTGCTCCGTTCGCAAGCCTAACGCTTACGAGACCACTTTCACGAGATACGAAACTTTGTTGATCATGCCGCGCACTGCCGGCGTGTCCTGCAGTTCCGAGACCGAATTCACGCGACGAAGACCGAGACCGCGAACGGTCGCACGATGGTCCTGGCGAGTCCCGATCAAGCCTTTGACCAGTTTCACCTTGATAGTGTTTGCCATTCGGATCACCTTAACCAAGAATTTCTTCAACCGACTTGCCGCGCTTCGCGGCAACTTCGGACGGGGTGCTCATATTGGCCAATCCGTTCAGGGTGGCACGCACCATGTTGTAAGGATTCGTCGAACCATAGGACTTTGCGACCACGTTGGTCACACCCATGACCTCGAAAATCGCACGCATTGGCCCACCGGCGATAACGCCCGTACCATCTTTTGCCGGCGAAATCATCACTGTGGATGCACCGTGTTTGCCCGTGACCGTATGCTGCAACGTGCCGTTCTTCAAGGTTACCTTGATCATCTTGCGCCGGGCTTCTTCCATCGCCTTCTGCACAGCAACCGGGACTTCCTTTGACTTGCCCTTGCCCATACCGATGCGGCCATCGCCGTCACCAACTACTGTCAGCGCAGCGAACCCCATGATCCGGCCGCCTTTGACCACCTTGGTCACGCGATTCACCGCGATCATTTTTTCGCGCATTCCGTCGTCGCGCTCTTCGCCTTGCTGCGTCTTTGCTTGCATTTTTGCCATGACGATTCTTCCTTAGAACTTCAGACCGGCTTCACGCGCGGCTTCAGCCACAGCCTTCACACGACCGTGATAGCGGAAGCCGGAGCGGTCGAACGCGACCTCGGAGATTCCGGCTTTCAGAGCTTTTTCTGCAACCCGCTTGCCAACCAATGCGGCAGCTGCAGCGTTGCCACCCTTGCCGGCCTTGCCAGCCAATTCCTGACGCACTTCCGCTTCCAGCGTGGAAGCGGAGGCGAGCACCTTGGCATCCGGCCCGATAATGTTCGCGTAGATATGCAGGTTGGTACGATGTACCGCCAAGCGATTTACCTTCAGTTCTGCGATCTTGGCGCGGGTTTGGCGTGCGCGGCGCAGACGTGATTGTTTCTTGTCCATCGTCAACCCCTATTACTTCTTCTTGGTTTCTTTGAGCGTTACCACTTCGTCCGCATAGCGGACACCTTTACCCTTATAGGGCTCAGGAGCGCGGTAAGCACGAACTTCGGCTGCAGTCTGACCGACGCGCTGCTTGTCGACACCCTTGATCAGAATTTCGGTCTGAGTGGGGGTCTCACACTTCACACCAGCCGGCATCTGATGCACCACCGGATGCGAGAAACCGAGCGAGAGATTCAGCTTGTCGCCTTGGGCCTGAGCGCGAAAACCCACGCCCACCAGGGAGAGTTTCCTTTCAAAGCCCTTGGTAACGCCGGTAACCATGTTGCTGACCAGCGCGCGCAGCGTTCCCGACATTGCGTTCGCTTCGCGGCTGTCATTCACCGGCGAAAACTTCAGAATTCCGTCTTCATTTTCCACCTTCACCAGGCCGTTCAAGCCTTGGCTGAGCGTGCCCAGCGGGCCCTTGACTGTGATTTGCTCTGCGCTGATGGTCGCTTCTGCGCCCTTCGGCAGTGCAATCGGCATTTTACCTACACGAGACATCTTGCACTCCTTAGGCCACGTAGCAAATGACTTCGCCACCGACACCGGTTGCGCGCGCTTTGCGGTCCGTCATCACACCCCTAGGCGTAGACACAATTGCCACACCAAGGCCGTTCATCACTTGGGGTATCTCATCCTTGCCCTTGTAAATGCGCAAGCCGGGACGCGATACGCGCTCGAGTCGTTCGATGACAGGACGGCCCGCATAATACTTCAGGCCAATTTTCAACTCAGACTTGCCGTTCGTTTCCGACACGGCAAAGTCCTCAATATAACCCTCGTCCTTAAGGACATTGGCAATTGCAACTTTGACCTTGGACGAAGGCATTGCAACCACGGTCTTCTGTACGCCTTGGGCATTGCGGATGCGGGTCAGCATATCGGCGATAGGATCGCTCATACTCATTGCTTGTTCTCCTATTACCAGCTAGCTTTGGTCATACCCGGAATTTCGCCACGCATGGCGATTTCACGGAGCTTGATACGAGCCAATCCGAACTTACGGAAGGTCCCGCGCGGACGACCAGTCAAAGAGCAACGATTGCGTTGACGGGTCGGATTCGCGTTACGCGGCAACGCCTGCAGCTTCAGGCGAGCCTCATAGCGCTCTTCTTCCGATTTCGTTTGGTCGTCGATGATTGCCTTCAACTCAGCGCGCTTGGCGGCATACTTCTTCACCAGCTCGGCGCGCTTTTGTTCACGGTTAATCAGTGCCAGTTTTGCCATGGCAGCCTCAGTTTCTGAACGGGAATTTAAATGCGGCGAGGAGCGCTTTCGCTTCATCGTCGGTCTTCGCGGTCGTGGTGATGCTGATGTTCATACCACGCAATGCGTCAATCTTGTCGTACTCGATCTCGGGGAAAATGATTTGCTCTTTCACACCGATGTTGTAGTTGCCACGACCATCAAACGCACGTCCGGAAACGCCGCGGAAATCGCGAACACGGGGAAGCGCAACCGTAATCAACCGGTCCAGGAACTCATACATACGAGCGCCGCGCAGGGTAACCATGCAACCGATCGGGTAGCCTTCGCGAATCTTGAAGCCGGCAATTGCCTTACGAGCCTTCGTTACGACGGGCTTCTGACCCGCGATCTTGGTCAGATCGCCGACCGCATGCTCAATGATCTTCTTGTCTGCCACTGCCTCGGACAACCCCATGTTCAGGGTGATCTTGGTCAGACGCGGAACTTCCATCACCGACTGGTAACCAAACTGCTTGGTCAAGTCAGCAACGACTTTATCTTTGTAGAATTGTTGGAGACGGGCCATGATGTCTTACACCTTAACGACTTCGCCAGTGGACTTAAAGATGCGGACCTTCTTGCCATCCACCTCCTTCACGCCCACGCGATCCGCCTTTCCAGTTGCCGGATTGAACAAAGCAACATTCGAGACGTGAATTGGCATCAGTTTGTCAACGATGCCACCGGTTGCGCCGGTCATCGGGTTCGGTCGCATCGCCTTTTTGGCAACATTAACCCCCTCGACCACAACATAATCGACGCCGACACGCTGCTTAACCACGCCGCGCTTGCCCCGATCTTTGCCGGTCAGGACGATGACTTCGTCGCTTTTTCGAATCTTATCCATGACGACTCCTTACAGAACTTCAGGCGCTAGCGAGACAATCTTCATGAACCGCTCCGTACGCAATTCGCGCGTCACCGGCCCAAAAATGCGCGTACCAATCGGCTCAAGCTTGTTATTCAACAACACTGCCGCATTGCCATCAAACTTAACAAGCGAACCGTCCTGACGGCGCACACCCTTTGCTGTGCGAACGACCACAGCATTGTAGATTTCGCCTTTTTTTACACGCCCACGCGGCGCAGCAACCTTAACTGTCACCTTGATAACGTCGCCAATACTGGCATAACGGCGCTTGGACCCACCCAGCACCTTAATGCACATGACTTCACGCGCACCCGTGTTATCGGCTACCTCGAGCCGGCTTTCAGTTTGAATCATAGTATTTTCTTTCCCAACTTAATCCGCTCAACCGCCCACGCGGGCTCGCGGTCAGTCTTGGTCCTGTCGGCCGACTTGAGGAAGCCACGCCGATTAGGTGGACGGTTACAAAAACTGCTGCAACGGAATTACTCGCCGCGCCATTTTTCGAACTGCAAGGGTACTGCACAGACTCCCAATCTTACGAGAGCCAAGCCCAGCATTATGACACCAAAATGCTGGGCTCGCAACTACTATCTTTAGACGATTTGCGCAACCTGGACCACGCGGGTCACGGACCACGCCTTCGTCTTGGAGATCGGGCGACCCTCCTGGATTTCAACGGTATCGCCTTCCTTCGCTTGATTCGACTCGTCGTGCGCGTGATATTTGTTCGAGCGAACAACGATCTTTCCGTACAGCGGATGTTTAACGCGACGCTCAACCAGGACCGTCACGGTCTTGTCCATCTTGTCGGAGACCACTTTGCCAATCAGGGTGCGCTTGAGCGACTGCTTCACTTGATCGTTCATTACTTGGCGTCCTTCTGATTCATGACCGTTTTCACGCGCGCGATGTCGCGGCGCACCTTCTTGAGTTGAGCGGTGTTGTTCAGCTGTTGCGTAGCGATTTGCATACGCAGGCCGAACTGCGCCTTGAGCAACTCGTTGAGCTCTTTCTGGAGAGCCGGCTGATCCTTGCCGCGGAGTTCAGATGCTTTCATAGTTCACTCCTGTTATTGGCCGACTTGGCGAAGCACAAAAGTGGTCGCGAGCGGCAATTTGGCGGCGGCAAGGCGAAACGCCTCGCGCGCCAGAGCCTCGTCGACGCCGTCCATCTCGTACAACACCTTACCGGGTTGAATTTCGGCCACATAGTACTCCGGATTACCCTTACCGTTACCCATACGGACTTCGGCAGGCTTTTGCGAAATCGGCTTGTCCGGGAAAATGCGGATCCAGATGCGGCCGCCGCGCTTGATGTGGCGGGTCATCGCACGACGCGCAGCTTCGATTTGGCGTGCC
>JAKACN010000305.1 GCA_021821365.1 Pseudomonadota bacterium
CAAGACCGTCACGGGCGTGAAGAGCCCGGTCGAGGTCTCGGCCGAAATCCTCGCCAAGCTGCGCCAGCGCGCGGAAGATGCGCTGGGGGACGAACTGGTCGGCGCCGTGATCACCGTGCCTGCCTACTTCAACGATGCACAGCGCCAGGCGACCAAGGACGCGGCCAAACTGGCGGGGCTGAACGTACTGCGCCTGCTGAACGAGCCGACCGCGGCGGCCATCGCCTACGGACTCGACAACGGTTCCGAGGGCGTCTATGCCGTGTACGACCTCGGCGGCGGGACGTTCGATATTTCCATTCTGAAGCTCACCAAGGGTGTCTTCGAAGTGCTCGCCACCGGCGGCGATTCGGCTCTTGGCGGCGATGACTTCGATCATCGCCTGATGTGCTGGGTCATCGAGCAGGCACAGCTGGCACCGCTGTCCGACAAGGACACGCGTATCCTCATGGTGAAGGCGCGCGAAGCCAAGGAATTGCTGTCCACGAAGGCGGAGACGCAGATCGATACCGTCCTGAATTCGGGGGAGGAAGTACATCTCACCCTGAGCGCGGAAACCTTTGCGCAAATCACGCAGCATCTTGTGACGAAGACCATTACGCCGACTCGCAAGGCGCTGCGCGATGCCGGCCTGACGGTTGACGATGTCGACGGCGTGGTGCTGGTCGGCGGTGCAACGCGCATGCCGCATATCCGCAAGGCGGTTGGTGAATTCTTCAAGACCATGCCGCTGGCGAACATCGATCCCGACAAGGTGGTCGCGCTTGGCGCGGCGGTTCAGGCAAACCTGCTGGCGGGCAATCGTGCCGCGGGCGACGACTGGCTGCTGCTGGACGTGATCCCCTTGTCGCTTGGCATCGAGACCATGGGCGGGCTGGTTGAAAAGGTCATCCCGCGCAACTCCACGATCCCATGCGCACGTGCGCAGGAATTCACCACCTTCAAGGACGGCCAGACGGCGTTGGCAATCCATGTGGTGCAGGGCGAACGCGAACTGGTGAGCGACTGCCGCTCGCTGGCGAAGTTCGAATTGCGCGGCATTCCGCCGATGGCTGCGGGCGCGGCGCGCGTTCGTGTCACGTACCAGGTGGACGCGGACGGTTTGTTGTCGGTATCGGCACGCGAGCAGCGTTCCGGCGTGGAAGCATCCATCACCGTGAAGCCGTCATACGGCCTTGGCGATGACGAGATTGCGCGCATGCTTCAGGATTCCTACAACTCCGCCGACATCGACATGAAGCTGCGCGCCTTGCGCGAAGAACAGGTCGAGGCCGAGCGCATCCTGCTGGCGACGCAATCGGCGCTGGAGACGGACGGCGACTTGCTGTCGGACGCGGAAAAGGCAAATGTGGCCGCGCTGATGGAGACGGTCCGCGAAAAGGCGCGCAGCGACGACCATGCGGCCATCAAGTCCGCCGTGAAGGCATTGGCGAACGGCACGGAAGAATTCGCCGCACGCCGCATGGATCGTAGTGTGCGCGTCGCGCTTGCAGGCAAGAAGCTGGACCAGATCACATAGAAAATCAGATTGGTCCACGGGAAACACGGAAGACACGGAAAAATCATAGGAGATTTTTGTGGTTCCGTGCTTTTTGTGGGCATATTATCCGACCGCAATAACACCGAGGAATTCAAGTGCCCCAAATCGTTGTCCTTCCCCATGCGACCCTCTGCCCCGAAGGGGCCGTCATTGAGGCGCCCGCCGGCATGTCGGTTTGCGACGCATTGCTCGCGAACGACATCGAGATCGAGCATGCCTGCGAAAAATCATGCGCCTGCACGACCTGCCATGTGATCGTCCGCGAGGGTTTCGAGTCGCTGAACGAGGCGGAGGAGAAGGAAGAAGATCTGCTTGACCGGGCGTGGGGTCTGGAAGCGACTTCGCGTCTTTCCTGCCAGGCGATCCTCGACGAGGAAGATCTGGTGGTCGAAATTCCCAAATACACCATCAACCAGGTCAGCGAAAACCATTGATCGGGAGAAGCATCATGAAATGGGCCGATATCACGCGCATTGCCGAAGAATTGAACGACAAGTATCCGCAGGTCGATCCGATGGCCGTCCGCTTCACGGACCTGCATAACTGGGTGTGCGCGCTGGACGGGTTCGATGACGATCCGACACGCGGCGGCGAAAAGGTCCTCGAAGCGATCCAGATGGCGTGGATTGAAGAGGCGAAATAGCCCCCTGCGTCATCCTTGCGAGAGGGGCAGCGAGATGATCAGCATCGTGCCCTTGTTCCGGTCGGTGTCGATGGCCAGCTCCCCGCCAAGCGCATTGATCCGTTCCTGAATGCCCACCAGGCCGAATGAATTGGCCTTTCGGCGACAGTCCGGATAGATGCCAATCCCGTTATCCGCGATCTTCATGATCAGCTTGTCGTTCTCGTGATGCAGGTTGATGCGCACCTGACTTGCCTGTGCATGGCGGATGACATTGTTGAGCGACTCCTGCAGGATGCGGAACAGGGCGGTGGCATGGTTGTCGTCCAGCGTGACGTCTTCTTCCATCTGCAGCGCGCAGTCGATGCCGCTGCGTCGCTGGAAATCCTGCACTTGCCATTCGATGGCGGCGTTCAGGCCGAGGTCGAGCACCGTGGGACGCAGGTTGTTGATGGCGGCACGCACGGCCTTGATGGTCGCGTCGATATGGCCGAGGGCATTCCTGACGCGCTCATTGAGCTTGGGGTGTGCTCCGCCGGTGCGCGCATGGAGCATTGAGACGTCGATGCGCAGCGCGAGCAGGTTTTGGCCGAGATCGTCGTGGATTTCCCGCGCAATGCGCTTGCGTTCGTCTTCCCGCACGCGCTCCTGATAGGAAACGAGATGACGCAGGATCTGCCGCGAGTGCTTCAGCTCTTCTTCCAGCTTCTTGTGCTCCGAAATATCCGTGCAACTCCCGATATACCCCAGGAAGCGTCCGGACGGCGCATGGCGCGGCACGCCATGTGCCAGCACATAGTGATACTCGCCGTCGCGACTGCGCAGACGATACTCGATGCTGAAGCGGCGACGGGCCCTGAATGCCGAAGCCTGAGTTCCGAGGAATGACGGAATGTCGTCAGGATGCAGCCCTTCGGTCCATCCTGCACCTAGTTCCTGCTGCAGCGTGCGGCCGGTGAAGTTGAGCCAGACCTGGTTGAACCAGAGATACTGCTGGTCCGGGCCGCTCACCCAGATGAGCACCGGGGCCGAGTCGGCCATGAGGCGGAAGCGCTCCTCGCTCTCGATCAGCGCCAGTTCTGCCTGTTTGCGTTCATTGATGTCGCAAACCACCATCCTGCAAAGCGAGCCGTCGTGGTCCACATTGGCCTCGACATGCGCGAAAAACATGCGCTTGTGGGCATGCAGGAAAGGGATTTCCCTTGTTTCCTTCGCCGTGCTGCGAAAAACCTGTTCCAGGAATTCATCGAAGGTATCGTGCGTTTCGGCCGGGACGAATTCCACCATCCGGCGTCCGATCAGCGCCGAACGATCCAGCCCGAGCAGCCCGGCGCCGGTGAGGTTGACTTCCCGGATGATGCCGTCGCGGCCCAGCGTGAAATAGCCCACCGGCGCGAAATCGTAGAGATCGGCATAGCGTTCCAGCCGTGCCTCGTACTCCGTGCGCATCTGTCGAAGCACAAAGTTCTCGGTTTCGATCCTGGTCTGATAACGTTGCAGGTCCGAGCGGGGTTGTTCCGGATTGGCTGGGCCGTCCGGCGCGGCGGCATCCGGCCGTTGCGCCGGACGCTTGCGCATCCAGGCGGACGTCAGTTTTCCATTGCGTTGTCCCACGGGCTATGTTCTCCAACAATTCTGGCCAACTAGGCAGTGCCAAAATGACAAGTATGCGGCGACGGAAAAGACATGGCAAGCGAGAATCGGGATTTCTGTGGCCTTGGCAGCCAAAAAAGAAAAAGGCGGCAAATCTTGCCGCCTGCTATGCCGTTGCCACGAGGCCGGCGGGAATCGATTATGCGCGCGAGGTCAGGTGGCCGTTGACGACACGAACGCGGTCGCCGACGTTCCAGCCGGGCTGCTGGGTATAGGGGAAGGTCCGGACTTCGCCGTTGTCCATGCGCACGCGGACCTGGAATGTCGTGTTGCCGCGCGAGTTTTTCTCGATTTCGTTGCCCGCATAACCGCCGCCCACAGCGCCCGCAACGGTGGCGACCTTGCGGCCGTTGCCACCGCCGACCTGGTTGCCCAGCACGCCGCCGAGCAATGCGCCGGCGACCATGCCGACGCCGCTCGGTTTCGCCTGGTGCTTGACGGCATGCACCGATTCGACGCGGCCGCAGCTCGAGCAGATTGCCGGCGCCTGCGCGACGGCATACGCGGTGCCGTTTGAGGCGCGATGCTGTGTGTGCGTGGAGCTGCCAACGCGCGGCGCATAGCTTGGTTTGTCCTGTACCGGTGCTGCGGCTGGCGGAGCGAGCGCCTCAGGCGCGGCGACGGGCGCAGCAAGCGCGGATGGCGCGAGGGCCGTCGCCGTTGGGCCGGTTGCCGATCCGCCGTTTCCCGGCGTTGCCGTGGTGGCGGGGGAGCCGTTGCTGTAAGAGTTTGGAATCAGGCCGGTTATCGCAGCGACGCCGGTCAGGCTGACCAGCATCACCGAAACAGCGGCGCCGGCAACCAGGGGGTGGATTCGTTTGGGCGTGTTGTTGTTTTCCATTGCGACCTCCTGTTCATGGACAACATGCTTTGAATTGCATGGAAGGATTATCGGAGGTAACTCCCGCATGAGAAAGCCGATTAATGTGTAAGGTGTAAGGCTTTGTAACGCGATTGACAGAGCGCAAATCCGCGCCGTGAATCAATGCAGGAATCCATTGCGGAAAAATGAAAACGGGGCCGCTTGCGGCCCCGTCCGGTCATGATCGACAGCGTTGCTTACTCTTCGCGGCGCAGGTGCGGGAACAGGATGACGTCGCGGATATTGGGCGAGTCGGTGATCAGCATCATCAGGCGATCAATACCGATGCCGCAACCGCCGGTCGGCGGCAGGCCGTATTCGAGCGCACGGATGTAGTCGGCGTCGTAGTACATCGCTTCTTCGTCGCCGGCGTCCTTTGCCGCCACCTGTGCCTGGAAGCGCGCGGCCTGATCTTCCGGATCGTTCAGCTCGG
>JAKACN010000053.1 GCA_021821365.1 Pseudomonadota bacterium
CGCGTCGGGTGTGATCTTGGCCGGGTCGCAGTTGAATTCCTTGACTGCGAGTTCTGTCAGCATTTGTCGTGTGTCCATGTGTGGTCTCTCCGGGTTTCAGGCAAGGCGCCTGGCAGTGCATGCGGTTCCCTCGGCCAGCTCCCGCAGGAAGGCGGCGCTGGCGCGCGCAACCGCATCGCGGTCGTTGTCGAGGGTGAGCATGTGATAGCTGTTGTTGAAAATCACCTTGCGGATGACTGCCGAGCCGAGGCGGCTGGCAAGCAGCGCAGGCGAGCGCAGGCTGGCGATTTCGTCTTCGGCCGCATGCAGGATGAGCGCCGGCTGGCCGATGTCCGTCAGGCCTTTCCTGACGACGCGCATCAAGCGGTACGCTTCGTGGATCGCCGTCAGCGGCAGGTCGCGCGCGCCGGCGGCGGAGTTGCCCGTGATCTCCATCTGGCGCGCAATCCATTCGCGGATCCGTACATTCTTCACGCCGTAGGGATCCTTCTCGCGCAGCGAATAACAGTGTTTGAGCGGTGTGGATCCCGCGATCGGCAGGAGCCAGCGGTACGAAGGCAGGTTCCAGCCGTCATAGTAGAGTGTGGTGGAAATGAGCAGCAGGGCGGAGACGGATTCGCCGGATAACTGCGCCAGACGCAGCGCGAGGTTCGCGCCGATGCAGATGCCCCCGGCGGCAACCGGGCCATGGCTGCGTACCAGCGCATCCAGGCGCTCTTTCGCCATGTCCGTCCAGCGCTCGCTGCGGGCCAGCGGCGAGCGGTCGTGTTCGCTCTGGCCGTATCCCGGCAGGAACGGCACGCTCACCGTATGTCCGGCAGCATGCAACCGTTGCGCGAGGAGCTGCAGCTCCATCGGATTGCCGCGCAGTCCGTGCAACAGCAGCACCGGGCTGCCGCGTCCTTCCAGGAACAGATCTTTCATGGGACCAGTCTTCGTGATCGGGAAAACCATCTTATGCGGGACCGCCTTTCAATTGCCTGACAGGATTTATGTTGCAAGTCGGAAATGATCGCGCGTTTATAATCCCCCGCTTTCCCATTCATACGGAGCATGCGATGGACCAGAAAGACCAGCAGTTCGAGCAGGGCTTGCAGATGCGCAAGCAGGTGATGGGCGAGGATTTCGTCGGCAGGGCATTTGCCGGCGCCGATGACTTCACCCTGCCCTTGCAGGAATTCATCACGCGCAACGCATGGGGCACGGTATGGTGCCGCGGCGAGCTGGACCTGAAGACGCGCAGTCTCATTACGATATCGATGCTGACTGCGCTGGGGCGCGCGCACGAGCTCAAGGGACATGTGCGCGGCGCACTCAACAACGGCGCGACCCCGGAAGAGATTCGCGAAGTGCTGTTGCATGCGGCCGTGTATTGCGGCGCGCCCCTGGCGGTGGACGCTTTCCGTGTGGCACAGGAAGTTGTCGCAGATTCATCCCGGTAGCCGTTTCATTGGCGCGCACGCCGGCTTCGCCCTATGATGAACAGTGACACTTTTCATCATGCATGCGCCTGCGATGCGCAGCTCGGTGCTCATGCTGGCGCGCGGAAGGCAGCATTGCCCCGAGGGAGAATCCGTCATGGAAGCCGAGCGTCTGACTGCATTCCTCGCCAGGATGCTGGTCGTTCTTGTCACTGCCGTTCTGGTAACCGCCTGCGGCGGCAGCCCGGGTCCGGGCGTGCGGGTATTCGCCGTCACGCTCAGCGGCGCGGAGGAAGTGCCGCCCAACGCCAGCACGGCGATCGGCACCGGCCTCGTTACGGTTGACCTTGATTCCATGACGATGACCGCGAGCATCGTCACGACCGGCATCGCGGATACCGCCGCTGCCATGCAGGCAGGCGCGGTCGGCGTGAATGGTCCGGTGCTGCTGCCACTGGCTCGTGTTTCGGGCAGTCCGGTATGGACCGGCGGCGCGATGATCAGCAATACGCAATTGCGCGCGCTGCGCAGCGGCGCCGATTACTTCAATGTCTCCAGCGCGGCTTTTCCGAACGGAGAGCTCCGCGCCCAGATCATCGAGCAGTGGCCGACCGACGATGAATGGAACCGCCTGCAGGCCGCGCGCTCGCTCTCGCCGCAACTCGACCAGCAGATGTGGCTGGTCGAGCACGCGGACGATCTCCGGGACTGGCACGGTTGGGGATGGGGATTCGGCTTTACCTTGGGGTTTTAGCAACGAAAAATCTGTTTCCACGAAAGACACGAAAAACACGAAAATGAAGTCAAATGGATCTTTCGTGTTTTTCGTGTCTTTCGTGGACAAAAATCACTTCGGATACAACTGGTAAATCGCCCCCGTCAAGTCATCCGAAATCAGCAGGCCGCCCTTGCCGTCCGGGATCACGTCCACCGGCCTTCCCCATGCTTCGCGCGCATCCGGATCGGTGACGAAGCCGCTGACCAGGTCGATTTCAGAGCCCGCGTTGCCGGCGTCGTCAAACGGGAAGAAGACGACCTTGTAGCCGGCGCGCAGGCTGGTGCAATTCCAGCAGCCATGCAGCGCGATCGCCGCGCCCTTGTTGTACGGCGCTGGCAGATTGCTGGCCTGCAGGAAGCTGAATCCGAGCGGTGCGGAATGCGCCTGGATGCCCTTGGAGGCGCGGTCGACTTTCGCGCAGTCGAGGTTTTCGCTGTTCCTGTTCAGCGTGAAGTCGGGCAGCAGATCGAGGTTCGACATGCTTGCGTTGGGCACCGCATTGCAGAACGGCCAGCCATAGTTGCCGCCGTCGCGCACCTGGGTGAAAGGCTCCGGCGGATTGTTGTCGACATAGGCCGGAATCAGCTTGCCAAGATCGCTCACGCCGTCGCCGTCGATATCCACGTCGAGCGGAACGCGAATCTGGTCACTGTTGTTGACCGCGGCCCAGAGCGTATTCGTGCCCGGAATGAAGTCCAGTCCTTCCGCGTTGCGCAGGCCGCGTGCGAACAGGCGTCCGTCCTTGCCGTCGGCGCTGTACTGGTAGATCGCGCCGCGTACCGGATTGCTGACGGTGTCCTCGGCGCAGGCGTTGCAGGTCGAGGCGATCGAGACGTACAGCTTGTTGTCGGGCGACAGGGCGATGTTTTTCAGCTGATGGCCGTAGCTGCCTTGCAGCTCGGGCGTGGAATCGTCGGGCAGGTTGTCGACCACGGTTTCACGATCGCCGGACGTCGTGTCGCCGTCGTGGTAGACCGAACGGGTGATGCGATTGGATTCGGCGACGTACAGATACATCACGTCGCCGATGCGATGGAACACCATGTCGTGCGGATTGTGCAGCCCGGTCGCGAAGTCGAATGCCTTGGGCACGTCATTGGGGCGTTCGCGCAGCAACGTGATCCTGCCTGCGCCCGGATTGGACACCAGCACGTCGCCGTTGGGTGCCAGCGCCAGGAAGCGCGCGTCCGCCACACGCGACCACAGGCGGATGCCGAAGCCGGGCGGGACGCTCAGGCTGTGTGCCTGGTCGAAGGGCGCATCGGCCAGCGCCTGCGGCACCTCGAGCGTGCGCAGCACGCTGGCGGCGGCAAGCTGCGGTGTCGGCGGTGTTGCGGCAGGCGCGGTGGATGCGGCGGCGTTGCCGCCATTCGCGTCGCTGGCCAGCGTTGTGCCGCCGCCACCGCCGCAGGCAGTCACGGCAACACCGATCGAAATCGACAGGCAAAGCAGCAGCGCGAGCATGCGCTGCCTGTCACGGCACCATGCTGCAATCATCGACAATTTCATTCTTGTCCAACGCTCTGAACGCAATGGCCTGTGTGATGCGAAACTGTCAATTTGGTTCAACATTGAGAAACCGCAAGATCGTGCACTGCGTCGCTTTATCAAAATCAATGGAATGCATCATCTTTTTTCCGGCAAGCGAGAACGATGCGGTGTCAGGGTGGACAAAGGGAAGATTGGCGATGCGATGGATCGATACGTTGCGGAGCGGCGCGTCGGTCCACAGCCAGTACGCCAGCATGCGCGCCGCCCATTCGAGCACGCGCTCCTTGAGGCCGCGCCCGCGCCATTGCCCAGCCGTGATCTCGACCGAATCCTGCAGGTCGCGCACGAACAGGTCTTCCATGCGGCGCGCGAAATCGACATCCAGCACCACCGCATTGAGTTCGTCGTTGTGCAGGAAACTGCGCATGTCGAGATTGGTGGAACCGATGGTGGACCACACGCCGTCGATCACGGCGGTCTTGGCGTGCAATACATAGGCCTTGCGCTCGTAGACGTGGATGCCGGCGTCGAGCAGTTCGCCGTAGTAGGACCGCCCCGCGTACAGGATCATGCCCACATCGCTCAGGCTGGGAAAAATGACGCGCACATCGACGCCGCGCCGCGCCGCATCGGCCATGGCCTGCACCACCTGCCGGTCCGGCACGAAGTAGGCGGTGGTGATATGGATGGTCTTGTCCGCATTCGCGAAGGCCGAGATGTAGGTCTTGTAGATCGCGTAGTCGGCCTTGTCCGGCGTGCTGCCGATGGCCCTCACCAGCGCCTTGCCTTCGGCTGTCAGGGACGGAAAGAAGTTCGCATCCGGCAGCGGCTCGCCGGTCTCGCGCTGCCAGGTGTCGAGGAACAGGCGCTGGAAGTCGGCCACCACCGGCCCTTCGATCTGCATGTGCGTGTCGCGCCAGGCATTCTCCTTCGCGTCCTTGGGCGGCGGCTCGTTGCGCCTGCTTTTGAGGAGCGCGCTCTTGCCATAGACCTTGCTGATGTTCACGCCGCCGGTGAAGGCGATGCGGCCGTCGACCACCAGCAGCTTGCGATGGTCGCGCTGGTTGATTTCCCAGTCGCCCCTGGCATTTGCCGGGTTGACCGGGTTGTATTCGAGTACGCGGATGCCGGCTTTGCGCAGGCGATCGAAAAACGGGCGCGGTGTGCCGAGTGCACCCACGCTGTCGTAGATCAGGTTGACCGCGACGCCTTCCGCCTTTTTCCGGAGCAGCAGGTCGGCCAGCGCGCGTCCGACTTCATCGTCCTCGAAGATGTAGGTTTCCAGGTTGACGTGATGGCGCGCGCCGCGGATGGCTTCCATCATTGCGCGCATGGTGAGCGGCCCGTCCGCCAGCAGGATGACCTTGTTGCCGGCGACCAGCGGCCTGCCGCTGATCGCTTCTTCCGCCGCGACATGGCGTGCCAGGATGTCGGTCTGTCCGACGCGATCCGCCATGCGTTCCAGCAGGGCGTGCTTCTTTGCTGCGGGCAACTCGCCGCGCACGCTGACGATGCTGGCGTCTTGCGGCACGAACTCGCGTTCGCGCAGGTAGCGCACGTCGGGAAGGCTGGCGCACGCGGTCAGCAGGATGACCAGCGCCAGCGCGCGAATCCCTGCGCAGTGTGTCCTGCGCGCGGGGCCTCTCCGGGATTCGGGCGAATCGTCCATGGCGGCATCCGCTTTCCGTTGTTCCTGATAATTTGTTCCGATCCGTGTGCCGCAAGAAAATTCCTGCCATTCGTGGACGGACGGCACATGGCCAGCGCGTCATCCGGGCGCATCGCGCGTTACACTTGCCGCCATGAACATCATTGGCGTCGATTTCACCTCCGCGCCGCGTCGCGCAAAACCGATCACGGTCGCGCATGGCAGCGCCGAGGACCAAGTATTGCGCATCGACAGGATCGCCACGCATGACGTCTGGGCATCGTACGAGGCATGGCTGGCACAGCCCGGTCCCTGGTTGGGTGCATTCGATTTTCCGTTCGGCCTGTCGCGCGAACTGGTCGAGCATCTTCGGTGGCCGCAGACCTGGGCGGCGCTTGTCTCGCATTGCGCGTCGATCCCGCGCGCGGAATTGCGCGCCACCTTCAAGGCCTTCTGCGATGCGCGTCCGGTCGGCAACAAGTTCGCGCATCGCGTCACCGACGGCCCGGCAGGTTCCAGCCCGTCGATGAAGTGGGTCAATCCGCCGGTCGCCTACATGTTCCATGAAGGCACGCGCAGGCTGTTGCAGGCGGGTGTGACGGTGTTCGGGCTGCATCCGGGCGATCCGCAGCGCATCGCGCTGGAAAGGCTATCCGGGGCTGCTGGCGCGCGCCGTCACGCGCGCTTCCTACAAGAGCGACGAACGGGCCAGGCAAACACCGGAGCGGCGTGCGGCGCGGCAGGAAATCGTCGGGGCGCTGGAAGAAGGCACGCATCCGCTCGGGATCGTCCTGCAGCTGGACAAGCGCTTGCGGCGCGGCTTGATCGATGACGGTACGGCGGACCATCTGGATGCGGTGCTGTGCGCGGTCGCCGCCGCGTGGGCCGCGCGGCGGCCGAATTACGGCCTGCCCCTGCAGATCGATCCGGTCGAGGGATGGACGGCAGGCGCCGCGCATGAAGGCGTCGGATAAGACAACGGGAGATGCACGTCGCGCATCCCCCGCCTGATCAAGCCTGCTTTCCCGGGATGGGAGTTGGCACGGCGACAAGACTGGACGGCCGTGCGTGTGCGATATGTCCGGCGACCCGCGCCGGCGCGAATCTCCTCAGATGTTCGGACCTATCCGGATCTTGTTGTTGACGCTGGAAATCGCATAACCCTTTGCGTCGATCTGCGCGAGCGCATCGTCCGCTGCCAGGCCGTGCACCGGTTCGGTGTTCTGGTCGAGGTCGATATTGTGTTCCGCGGTCTCCCAATCGATGTTGGTTGCTTCTTCAGGAATCGGCCTTCCTTCCGGCACGGCCAGATACGAAAACCTTCCTCCCTGTTCAGGGCGTTTGTACACATCAACTTTCATAGTGACATCCTCATAAAACGGGGGTGAACTGTTGGGTGTGAGCTATTGACTCCTCGTCATCACAAAGGTTGCGCCTGATTGAAATCCATTTCGCGCGACGGCGGGTTTTGCCGCCGGAGAAATGCGTCCTGCTAACGAAGTGTAGTGCATGAAATGCACCGCGCCACCAGCGATTGATGATCTTCCTGCAACGCAACGCCGGGAAGATTTTTCGCATGACAATAAATTCGTAAAAAAATGTTTCTGAGTTGCATAAACGCGTATTGAATCGGGGAAAACCGGTATTTAGAATGGGCAACACTTGCGCTGCATCAAGGAGACTGAAGCAGCGCCCCGGCGGTTCGCGCAGCGGGCCGGTGTGTTTGTCATTCGATGGGTATCGGATTTATGTCACTGCAGAAACCCCACGCGAAGAAAACCTGGACCCTGTCCGCTGTTCTGGGCATTCTTATCTTCACCTCCAGCCTGTTCGCAGGACCCTCGTCGGCCGAAGCCGTCGTGCTCGATTCGACCCTGCATGAGCAGGTCATCATGCTTCCTGTCATCTCGGCGGGCGAAGCGGTCGAGCTCGAAACCACGGTTTTCAAGCCGCCGGGCAGCGGACCATTCCCGCTGGTCATCATGAATCACGGCAAGGCCCTCGGCAATCCGCGCAACCAGCATCGCGACCGCTTCGTTTCCCTGAGCCGGGAGTTCGTCAAGCGCGGCTATGCGGTGGTCGTGCCGATGCGCAAGGGCTTCTCGAAGTCGACCGGCGACTATATCGACCCGGGCTGCGACATGACCGCGCACGGCCAGACGCAGGCGGATGACCTGCAGGGCGCGGTGGAATACCTGCGCACCCAGAGCTGGGTCGATCGCGATCACATCATCATTGCCGGCCAGTCCTACGGCGGCCTGACCGCGCTTGCCTTCGGCACGCGCCAGTTTCCCGGCGTGCGCGGCCTGATCAATTTCGCAGGCGGCCTGAAAATGCATGGCGGCGACTGCCGCTGGCAGCAATCGCTGGTGCAGGCATTCGCGGATTACGGCGCGAAGACGACGCTGCCCAGCCTCTGGTTCTACGGCGAAAACGACCATCATTTCGGCCCGGAGCTGGCGGCCCGCCTGTACAGCGCGTACAACCAGGCCGGCGGTCATGCGACCCTGGTTGCCTACGGCCCCTTCAAGAAGGATGCGCACGGCATGAGCGCCAGCCGCGACGGCATCAGGATCTGGTGGCCCGAAACGGAAAAATTCCTGAAGGAAGTCGGCATGCCGACCGACCAGGTGGTCGCGCTGGATGACGAGGTCAAGGTGCCGGAACATGAATTCGCCGCCATCGACGACGTGAACGCGATTCCCTACCTGAAGGGCAATGCACGCGAACAGTACCGGGCCTTCCTCGGCAAGTCCCTGCCGCGCGCGTTCGCCGTTTCGGCAAGCGGCGCATGGAGCTGGGCCGAGGATGGTGACGATCCGGTGGAACAGGCGCTCGAGGATTGCCAGCAGCACAGCAGCGTCCCGTGCAAGCTGTATGCGGTCGACAACCACGTCGTGTGGGCCGATGGGCAACAGCCGGTCGTTGCGACGGCCACGCCGGTTCCTGCGCCCGCTCCCGTGGGCGTGTCCGTGCAAACCGCATCTGCGCCGGCCCAGCCGAGCACGGCCGCGGTCGCCGGGCCCTGATAGCCGGACTCCGGCCGGCATGCGCGTGCTTCCCTGCGAAGGACGTTCACGCCGCTGCATGGCGTGCGTGCTGCCACTTCACAGAGCCCTGGCTGCCGTCGCTTGACAGCGCCATCCTGGCGCATGAATATGCGGTGACCGGTCAATAGCTGTCGTCCCGTGCTTCCGTTCCCGCCGGAGGTCTAGATGTCGACGATCCATCGCGCAGCGGCGCAAGCCGATCATGCCGCGCAAATTGCCGGGCGCCTGATGCGTGCCATCGGTGCCTTGCTGCTGTGCGGGGCGGCGCATGCGGCACCAATCCGGCTGGTTGCGCTGACCGAAGACCTGCCGCCGCTGAATTATGTGGAGGCCGGCGTGGTCAAGGGCTACTCGACCGAGCTGCTGCAGGCCATGGCCGAGGAAGCGAAGTTCGATCTCTCCATCTCCGTTCTCCCCTGGCCGCGCGCCTATCGCATGGCGCTGGCGCAGCCGGATACGCTCCTGTACAGCCTGGTGCGGACCGAGGAGCGCGAACCGCTGTTTTCATGGATAGGCCCGATCAGTGCGAGGAAGATCTACCTGTTTCGCCTGAAGCGTCGCCTGGACGTGCGCGTCCGCACGCTGGCCGATGCGCACAGGTACCGTATCGGCGCGGTCTATGAGATGGCCGCCACCCAAGGCCTGCTCAAGCGCGGCTTCGGCTTCCGCAAGGAACTCGACGGTGCGCAGAACGACGACCATAACGTGAAGAAGCTCTTCGCCGGCCGGGTCGACCTGATCCTGGCGCTGGACTGGTCGGCCTACCATTACGCGAAAGAAAACGGGCACAAGGCGGAAGACATCGTGCCGGTCCTGCTGGTCGACGCCAGCCATGCCTACTATATCGGATTGAGCAAGAACAGCGATCCGGAAATTGCCGCGCGACTCGATGCGGCGCTGGAAAGGTTGCGCGCCGCCGGATTGCCCGAGAAGCTGAAAAGGAAATACCTGGGGCAGTGAGGGACGTGCGCGACAGCCAGCAGGTTTGCGTCCTCTCAAGGGGCGGGTGGGGAAGTCTGGTAATTGTTGCGGGTAACGTTCATTGCCCGCGCCGGCCGCCGACCATCATGCGACTTTCGTTCCTGCTTGTGTTCCTCGTGCTTTTTCCCAGCATGCCGGCGTTCGCCGGCGAGGCGGACTTCAGCGGCGCGTGGGTCGCCTGGCTTTGCCCTGCCGGCGTGAAGCGCGATTCCGGGAAGTGCTCGAACTTCGTGCTGGAGCTGCACCAGAAGGATGACAAGCTGTGCGGCGCCCATTTCTTCGCGACCGCCGGCGCAGCCAATATCGACGAAGGCGCCGCGCCATCGCTCATGGGCCAGATCGCGAACGGCACCGCGAGCGTGACGGCGATCAGCAGCCGCGCTTCCCCGCCCGTGCGGCTGCGCGCGGAGATCAAACGGGTCGACGGCGGACTGCAGTGGCGGCGCCTGGACGAGCCGCCGGGCGACTACCTGCTGCCCCTGCACACCAGGCTGACGAAATCGAAAAGCAGGACGCTGTTCGCGCCGATCTTCGCGCAACAGCTCGATGCGGCGTGCGCCTCCGCCTTCACCATGATCGACGGCCGCAATGCCGCCGCAGCGGCGCCACCTTCCACGTCGTCGCCGCAAAAACCGTGAAAGCACGCGCATGCGGCGTCTCAGCCGCCACGGTGCGACGTCTTGCCGAGGCAGCCACGTCCGGCGCGGGTTTGCCGGGCGTGCCGCGTTCCATGGAGCCTTGTGCACCGCCGTTTCGCTGAATCTTCTTAGATAGACCGCTTCACTTTCCGGATTTTCTCTTGCGCAAGGGCTGATACATTCCCTGCATCGACATGGCGCCCATCGATCGGCGGGCCGGGCCGGCATGCGTCGCGCCCGTGGCATGAAGCAAGACGGATTACACACTTCCTCAGTGTCTCCTGAGGCTTGGAGTGGAGATGAAGCGGTGGCACTGCGGTCTCCACTCCTTTTTTTCCAGCCTGTCGGCGGAATGCGTGGGTGCAAGGAGAAAACGCCGCCGCTTGCCGGGAGGCCAGGAGCGCCGGGGAATCAACGATACTCTTCCGGCCGTTTGATGATGCGAATGATCCCGTGCTTCCCGATTGCACCTTCGGTCATTCTTTTCCTTCTCCTGGCGTTCCCGGCGTCTTGGCGAGAGAACAAAATGGTGTCCCGGGAAAACCCCCGGTAAATGTGCCGCCCCGCAATTGGGGCGGCCAAAGTCGGCGGAGAGTGATACGCTATGCGTTTTGCCGCGCGGCATCCAGTGCGCGGCGGCAGCAATGTTTGCAGTATTTCACTCCATGCCGATCAATTATCTTGCGTCCCTGACTGCTCCAGAACGTTCCGCCCGCGCCAACCTGCACCTTGGCGTATCCCTCGCATTCGTGGCCGGCGCCCTCAATGCCGGCGGCTATCTCGCCATCGGCCAGTACACCTCCCACATGTCCGGAATGCTGTCGACCGCGGCCGACTTTACCGTGCTCGGCAATTTCGAGGTCGCCGGCACCGCTTTCCTGTCCATCCTCTCCTTCGTGTCCGGCGCGGCCTCGACGGCGCTGATGGTGAATTATTCGAAGCGCAATACCGAACGCAACATTTACATGCCGCCGCTGCTGCTGGAAGCCGTGCTGCTGCTGGTATTCGGGGTGATGGGCGCCAACCTGCAAATGCACGAGTTCATCAACCTCTCGCTGACGGCCGTGCTGCTGTGCTACGTGATGGGCCTGCAGAATGCGCTGGTCACGAAAATCTCCAACGCCGAGATTCGCACCACGCATGTGACCGGCCTGGTCACCGACATCGGCATCGAACTCGGCAAGCTGTTCTACTGGAACCGGCATGACAGCGATGCAAAGGATTTCTATGTGTTGGCCAACCGCACCAAGCTGCGCGTGCACCTGATGCTGGTGATCTCCTTCTTTTCGGGCGGCGTGGTCGGCGCGCTGGGCTTCAAGCATATCGGTTTCTCCACCACCATTCCGCTGGCAATCGGCCTCGTGATCATGTCGTCGGCGTCGATGTTCAAGCCGGGCGATTGAACGGGCAGGAACGGGCAGGAACGGGCAGGAACGGGCCTGCGCGGCGATGCGCAAGTCGGGGAAAGATAGTCGAGGAAGCTGTCCGTGGAGGTGCCGGACGTAGCCTGAACGGGAGCCTCGCCCCCGGCAGGGCTACTTGCAGGCGAACGTCAGGATTTCTTCTTCAACGGGCGTCCGATGCCAGATCTTTTCGTCCGGACGCCGCATGGCGCATTCCAGTATCGTGCAATGGCGGTACATCTGAAAAAGCTTGCGCTCGGCATCTGCCCGGTCGCGACCGCCGATGATGATGTTGTCCACCCGCTGGCCGCTCCGGTTCCTGACCGAGAAATTGAACTTCCACATTCACCCTCCCCATTTTACTTCCGGTACTTCTTATATTTGTTGTCCCTTTATAGGAGACATCGGGGGTGAAGTCAAAGCGGATCAGGCAGGTTAAACCCGCCTATTTCACAGATTCTTACAGGATTTACGTGCGTGTTGCGGGAATCTTGTCAAACCGTCACGCCTTGCTGACGAGGGCGGCCTTCCATTTGTCGACCAGGCCGAGCGCCAGCGCAGTCGCGCACAGGACAACGGCGATGCCGATGACGGTGCCGGGCGTGATCGGCTCGCCGAGGAACAGCCATGCCCAGATCGATGCGGTTGCCGGCACCAGGAAGGTGACCGTGATGGCCTTGCTCGATCCTTCGGTGGCGATCAGGTGGAAGAAGATCGCATAGGCCAGGCCGGTGCAGAAGATGCCGAGCACGGCGACTGCCAGCAGGGCGGTTCCCGTTGCTGCCGCCGCGGCATGCGGCACGGCGGGCAAGGCAAAGGGCAGCAACGCAACGCCGGCCGTGAGCTGGCTGCCGGTGGCGGTCGCCAGCGACGGCAGCGTGGACGCTTTCATGCGGGTATAGGTGGCGGCGAATCCGTAGCAGACCGCGGCGCCCATTCCGGCCAGTACGCCGAGCACCACGTTGATGGTGACGGCGGTCGGACCAACGCCGACCAGCACCGCGACCCCCGTCAGGCCGAGCACGCAAGCGGCGATCCGCGTCGGCGTCAGGCGCTCGGCCAGCAGCAGGAATCCGAACACGCCGGTGAAGATCGGCGCCAGCGAATTCATCGTGGCCATGTAGGAAGAGGGGATATACAGCGCCGACCAGGCGAACAGCGCGAACGGAATCGCCGTGTTGAACAATCCGATGACGAGATAGGTGCGGACATTGCGACGCCAGCCAAAGTCGATGCCGCGCGAGCGGGCAACGAAATATAGCGCGGTACCGCCGAGCAGCACGCGGCCGAGCGTGGTCAGCATCGGACCGAGCACCGGTGCGGCGATGCGCATCAGCATGAAGCTCGTGCCCCAGATGGCACCGAGCAGGAAAAGTCTCAGGAGATTGGATGTGGACATGAGATGTATGATGGTTTCGCATGTCCTTGTCGCACGCTTGCATAACGCCAAGGACGGAGCGGGAAAGAAATAAGGGGCGCTTTCCGGATCCTCAATTCTATGCGCGGGACTGGTGAAACGCTAACGACATTTATTGACATCACGTGTTAGAAAAACTAACAATATGTCATGCGACCCATTCCTCTTCACGCATTGCATGCCTTTGAATCCGCCGCGCGCCACAACAGCTATTCGCTGGCCGCGGAGGAATTGCACGTCACCCACAGTGCCATCAGCCAGCAGATCCGCACGCTCGAAAGCACGATCGGCGTCGCGCTGTTCGAGCGCAAGGGGCGACAAATGCTGCTGACCCGGGAAGGCGCCCTGCTTTTCAAGCGCATCCAGCCGCCCTTGCAGCAGATCGGTCGTGCGGTATCGGACGTCGGCCTCGCCAGCCGCGCGCCTTCCATTACCGTGACCACGCTGCAATCCTTTGCCAACCACTGGCTGCTGCCGCGCATGGGCAAATTCCAGAAACTCCAGCCGCACGTCGCCGTGCATATCCAGGCGTCGCCGGACCTCAAGGACCTGCAGCGCGGCGAGGCGGACATTGCCATACGCTACGGACGCGGCGCGTGGAAGGGGTGCGACGCGGAGAAGGTGCTGGAGGAATGGGTGTTCCCGGTGTGCAGCCCGGCTTTCAACAAGGGGCGGCTGCCGAAATCGCCCGAGAGCCTGAAGCGTTTCCGCATTTTGCGCGACGATTGCCAGATCGAGTGGAACACGTGGGCGAAGCATGCGCAGATCGATCCATCCGAATTCGTCCATGAGGCGAGCTACAGCGACAGCAACCTGATGCTGGGCGCGGCGATTGCGGGCCAGGGTATCGCCATCGGACGCACCTCGCTGGTATCGGCCGATCTCTCCGCACGTCGGTTGGTGCGGGTGTTCGACCTGATCGCTCCCGCGTCCTATTCCTACTACCTGGTCACCGCCACCGGCCGTTCCAAGTCGCCCCACCTGCTGGCTTTCGAACAATGGTTGCGCGAGGAAGCGGCCGCCTTCATGCACAAGGAAATCAAGTCGCTTAAACTGGCGGCCTGAATTCGTTCCCCGCTTATTTCACGATGCAAGCCACCCGTCTTTCAAGCTTCGCCTCCGGCGCGCGCGACACACTGCCGATGCTGGTCGGCGCCGCGCCCTTCGGCATGATCTTCGGCACGCTCGTCGCCACCACGCCCCTCGCCGCATGGCAAGGACAACTGATGTCGCTGAGCGTGTTCGCCGGTTCCAGCCAGTTCATTGCGGTCGGCCTTGTTGCCGGCCACGCCGGCATGCTGGTGATCTGGCTGACCACGTTCATCGTCAACCTGCGCCACATGCTGTATGCCGCGACGCTGCTGCCGCACGTGGCGCATCTGCCCGCACGCTGGCGCTGGACGCTCGGCTTCCTGATGACCGACGAAACCTTCGCGGTGATGAACAGCTACTACAGCAAGCGCACCGACCCGCGGCTCGGGCACTGGTACTTCCTCGGCTCCGGCCTGTCGATGTATGCCAACTGGCAGGCATGGACGCTGGTCGGCCTGCTGTTCGGCGCGATCTTCCCGCAGCTGCAGTCGCTCGGCCTCGACTTCGCCATGGTGGCGACCTTCATCGCCATCGTCGTGCCGCAGCTCGGCCGCCTTCCGCATTTCGGCGCGGCGCTGGGGGCGGGACTGTTCGCCTATGTGCTCAAGGACCTGCCCTACAAGCTCGGGCTGATGTCTGCCGTGCTGGTCGGCGTCACGATCGGCGTGGCCCTGTCGCGCTGGCAGGCCAGGCAGGGGGAGTCGGCATGAACTTCACCCTCATGATCCTCGGCATGGCGGCGGTGACGGTATTCATCAAGGCCGCGATCTTCGTGCTCGGCGGGCGGATGATGTTTCCGCCTCTCGTGCAGCAGGCGCTCGGCTTCGTGCCGGTCACCGTGCTAACCGCCATCATCGTGCCCATGGTCCTCGCGCCGCACGGCGAAGGGCTCGAACTCACCTGGCGCAATCCGCAGCTGATCGGCGCGCTTGCGGCCATGCTCGTCTGCGCGGCCACGCGGCGCCAGCTGTTGACGATCACCATCGCTCTGGCGGTGTTCTTCGGCTGGCAGTTCGGTCTCATGGGGGTATGACGATTGCCGGATTGATAACAATGTATCGCCGTTGATACGTTCTCCGGGTTGACTGGCGGTTGCGACGGGCCCGACAATGGTGCCGGGAAATATTTCGCCAACATCATATAAAGTGGCGGGCTGACGCGAGGGGCGGCGAGAAGTGCCGCCTCCGGCGTCGGGTCTCGCCATGCATTACGCTGGAGATTACATGGGCCGGTCACTGGGCCTGCGCGGCAAGTCCGTACTCGCGCTCTTCATTACGTCCGTCCTGGTTCTGCTGATTGCCGGCGCGATCGGCTGGCAAGCCGTCGAAACGATACGCACCCATCTCGGCACGGCCTTCACCCGCAATTTCACCCTGCTCAACCGCGAGCGCATCCTCGCGCCCGTGACGCGCGATCTGGCGCTGTCCAGGAGGCTCGCGGGATCGCAGGTCGTGCGCCACTGGCTTGCCGACGACGCCGATCCGCAGCGGAAGGCGCCGGCCATGCGCGAAGCCGAGGACTTCCGCGCCGATTTCAACGACCGCTCCTACTTTCTCATCGCCGCGCGCAGCCGGCACTACTATTTCAATGACGCCAAATCGCCCGTCAGCGCGGAACCTCGCTACACGCTGAATCCGGGCGATGCCAACGATGCCTGGTTCTTCAATTCCATGAAGGGCGCGGCGGCGTTCAATATCAACGTCGATCCGGACGTGAGGCTGGGCGTGACCAAGGTGTGGTTCAACGTGATCGTTACCGATGGCGGGGAGCGGGTCGGCATGGCCGGCACCGGGCTCGACCTGACGACCTTCCTGCGCGACTTCATCGAGACTGGCGAACCGGGCGTGACGCCGATGGTGATCAACGCGGACGGCGCCATCCAGGCGCATCCCGACGGCAAACGCATCGCCTTCAATTCCGCGTCGAAAAACGCCGGCACGGACCAGTCCCTGTTCGGCATCGTGCAGGGCAAGGGCGATGCCGCCGCGGCGCGCGCGGCGCTGGCTGCCGCCGTCGCCCGCCCGGGCAGCGCGCAACTGTTCAATGCAACGCTGAATGGCAAGCGCCAGCTGCTGGCCGATTCCTATATCCCCGAACTGAAATGGCATGTGCTGACCGCGGTCGATCTTGACGCCGCCGACCTGATCGACCCCGGGCTGATGAAATGGATCGCCATCGCCGGACTGGCGCTCTTCGCGCTCGCGACGACCGGCTTCGTATACGCGGTCAATCGCCTGCTGATCGCGCCCCTGCTGAAGCTCAAGCAATCGGCGCAGCAGATCGCCGCCGGCAATTATGCGGTCGCGCTGCCGGAAGGGCGTTCCGATGAAATCGGCGAACTCACCGAGAGCTTCGGCGCCATGGCGAAGAAGGTGCGCCGCCACACCGAAGAGCTGGAAGAAACCGTGCGCGAGCGCACGCGCGAACTGATGATCGCCAACAGTGAGATGACGGCCGCCAACAAGAAGATCAGCGATTCGATTTCCTACGCCAGCCTGATCCAGCGCGCCATCCTGCCGGACCGGCAACTCAGCAGCGCGCTGGGCGGCAACCATTTCGTGCTGTGGCGGCCGCGCGACGTGGTCGGCGGCGATTTCTATGTCTACCGCCATGTCGAAAACGGCTGCCTGCTCGGCGTGGTCGACTGTGCAGGCCACGGCGTCCCGGGCGCCTTCATGACCATGCTGGCGCGCGCCGCCATCGACCAGGCGATCAATGAAGCCGGCGTCGCGGACCCCGCCGCCATCCTGCAGCGCACCGACCAGGCGATGCGCGCGATGCTGCAGCTCGATGGCAGCACCAGGCACATCGCCACCATGATGGATGCCGGCGTGGCATGGATCGATTTCGCCAGCCGCCGCATCACCTTCGCCGGTGCGCGCATTGCGCTCTACTGGAGCGACGGCACGGATGTCGGCAGCATCAAGGGCGCGCGGCGCTCCCTCGGCGAGCGGCAGCAGGGCGAGTACGTCAACATGACGGCCGACCTGCTTTCTTCCCGCACCTTCTACCTCACGACCGACGGCTTTCTCGATCAGGCCGGCGGCAGCAAGGGCTTCGGATTCGGCAACGCGCGCTTCGTCGACATGCTGCGCCGGCACGCTGACCGGCCGTTGGCGGAGCAGAGCGGCGCATTCGAATCCACCCTGGCGGCATACCAGGGCGCGCATCCGCAGCGCGACGATATTACGATGGTATGTTTCCGTTTCACCTGACCTGAGGGAGAAGGCATGCATTCAATCGATCTCTTTTCACTGCAACAGACCTACAACCAGCAGCGCATCATGCTCTGCTTCAACGGTCCGTTGACCAGGAGTCTGATCGAGGAGATCGGCAACGCGCTGCGCAACTACATGCAGCGCGAAAACGCGACGACCTCGTCCGCCATGGACGTGTTCGGCGCCTATATCGAACTGACGCAGAATATCCGGCATTACGCCGCACGCAAGGGCTGGGACGATGCAAAGGCGTCCGCCACGGTCATCATCGCGCGCGATGCCGAAGGGCGCTACGTGGTTTCGGCGGGCAACATCGTCGATGCGAACGATGGTCCCGAACTCGAAACGCGGGTCAAGACGCTGGCCGCGATGGACAAGGCGGAACTCAAGGCAAGATACAAGGAGCAGTTGCGCCAGCCGCGCGACGAAGGCTCCGCGACCGGCGCCGGCCTGGGGTTGATCGACCTGGCGCGCAAGGCAGCCGAACCGCTCGCCTGCTCGCTGCGCACACTGGATGACGGACGCGCATTCTTCAGCATGCGCGTCGTGATGTAATGGAAGGAACAATGATGAACGATCTGAGACTTGAAGGCACGCAATCCACGCCATACATCGCTGCGGATGCGCGGGCCGGCACCATCGAGATGCGCGGCGATTCCTATCCGGAGAATTCCTTCGAACTGTTTTCGCCGGTCCTGCAATGGATCGAAACCTGGTTGCGCGACACGCAGCGCCCCCTGGCCGTCAACCTGCACCTGCTGTACCTCAACACCAGCAGCGTCAAGGCCATGATGGACATCTTCGACATGCTGGAAGATGCGCACCGCGAAGGGCGCGAGGTGGCGGTGAACTGGTATTACGACGAGCAGAACGAGCGCGTGGCGGAGCTCGCCGAGGAGTTCAAGGAAGACTGCAGCTTCCCCTTCATGATCGCCAGCCAGGTGGAATGACCGTGCGCGACGACAAGAACCTGGAGCTGGTCATCGAGATGCTGCTGGCCGATCCGGCGCATACGGAAAATCCGCTGCGCTACCCGCTGCAGGACCTGTACCAGGAGTTCCGCGGCCTGTTGCGGCAGATCGACCGCATCACCCGCATTTCGGACGGCTATCAAAGCATCGCACGCGATGAAAAGCTGGGGCTGACCGAGCGCTATCACAAGCAGCTGCGCCAGCTGGAAAAGATCGCCCGCATTTCGGACCGTTATCAATCGATGATGCGCGATCTGAACGAAGAGCTGAAGGCGGCTTCGATCAAGGATGCGCTGACCGGTATCGGCAATCGCCGCATGCTGATGGATTGCCTCGCCGCCGAGGCCGCGCGCGCCGACCGCATGGGGCGGCCGATGACCATCGCGCTGGCCGACGTCGACCGTTTCAAGAAGGTCAACGACGCCTATGGACACGAGACGGGCGACAAGGCGCTGGTCAAGATCGCCGAGGCGATCCGCGGCGCGGTGCGCGACTACGATCTGTGCGGGCGCTGGGGCGGCGAGGAGTTCATGATCATCATGCCCGAAATCGGTGCGACGGAAGGCGCCCTGGTGGTCAACCGCGTGCGCGACGCGATCGCCGGCCTGGACATGCGGATCGGCGAGCAGGCGCTGGAATTGTCGGCCAGTTTCGGCATTGCCGAGCGCCGGCAGGACGAGACGGTGTCGGAGGCGATCAATCGCGCCGACGCGGCGTTGTACGAGGCCAAGCGGGCCGGGCGCAATCGTGTGGAAGTTGCTGGGTGAGCGACGGGCTTTATCTCCCGAAAACGTTCATGAATCTTCCGAAAGTGGAATTCTGTCCCGGCTGAGGCAGATCGTCATGCGGGAAAAGAGGGGTGTGCGGGAAAAGCGCATCGAACATCTGAAACAGCAACTCCCGGCCCGGACGGCGGTCTTTCATGCTGGCGATGGCATCCACAGTCTCTTTTTTCAGATTCAGATCGGCATTGCCAAGCACTTCGTTGAACTTGTCCCGGCTCGCTGCAAGGGCACGTCCTGCTTCGGTGTCCGGTATGACGATCCGGCACAGCTGTTTTCCAAGTATTCCCACGACAATTCTGAGAATACTGTCCAGCGTGCCATCCCTGAACACCTTAATGCTGGGGTATCTCCCGCCCCATCCAGTCGCCTTCACGTCGCTGTCTGTCAGGATCGCGCTCATTTGTTCGCACACATGCCGCAGCCTGACGCAGTCATCGTCCCGGAGTATGCGGGTCGCTGAGCCGAGACGGCTTGTGTGCACTGCCATATTGACCATCTGCTCGGTATTGGCAATAAAGCCTGAGGCGAAATTCTTTCCGCCCGGGTAGTTGCTGGGGCCGAAGGAATAGGCTTCATTTGCGGATATGCAGCGAGGAATGGCATGGGCGACATCGGAAAGGCATTCCAGGCTGATGTTGCTGATATTGTTCGCACCTGCCGATCGCAGCAGGTTGAAAATTTTCATGTGCAAACGTGGAACGTTCAGGTTGTTGCCCCCTGTTACGAGGGGAATACCGTGATCGAGAATCGAACGGAGTTCCGTGCAAATTTTCTCGAGCGACGGCGTTGAAAAGGCGTTCTTCTCGATGATGGGCGCCAGCCGATCCAGTTCTTGCTCGATCGCGGCATGTGACTCGCCTGCCGCACGAGAATCACGTTGGTCATATGCCGCAGTAAACCTTTCCATCTCGTGTTTTATTCTGCTGATGCCGGCGGAAAATCTTGCGAGATGCTCGGATTCGGGACGGTTGGCCGGTGCGGAATGGGAATGAACGGCTTGAAATGGACTGCCGGAGATGGCGGGGGACGGTGGGCACATACTTTCAGGACCTCGGACTCTGTTATTGAAAAATTGCATGACATGCAATTCGACATGATGAGTGGGAGGTCTGAAGGGCATGGTTCCGTCGACGTCGACGGCACGATCGCAGATGCCGTCGGGGCTGCAGGCGCCGGGCGCGTCCCGTCGGCCATGACCGGTTCGTCCGGAGGCGTCGTCTTCGTGCCGCGGCGAACTATCAGGGTTACGCGGCCTTCCTGTTCCGCTTCGGTGCCAGCAGGGTCTTGCGGCAGGTAGGGGCGCCGCACAGGCAGCCATAGGCGCGCTTGAGCGCCGGGGTATGGCGCTCGTCCATGATCAGCCCGTAGTCATAGTTCAACTCTTCGCCACGCGCGATGTCGCGCAGCGCGTAAATGAACACCCTGCCGTCTTCTTCGCGCGCTTCGCAATTCGGTTCGCAGGCATGGTTGATCCAGCGCGCATCGTTGCCTTCGCTGCCGCCGTCGATGATCTTGCCATTGTCCAGGCTGAAGAAGAAAGTGTGGAAATCGTCGGGCGCCTTCCGGTTCTCGCGGCGGGCGGCTTCGCGCTGGGTGATGCGTTCGCCTTCGTATTCGACGATGCAGGTGCCGGCCGGGATCTTGCAGGCGGCGAACACTCCGCGTCCATGGATCCGCGAATTGCGTACGGCGAAGAGGGGGCGTTCGGGAGAAGCTGCGACTGCCTTGCTGATGCGACTCATTTCGATTCCGGTAAATAAAGGGGGAAGATGATGGAACCTTTTTATACAACCTGTTTTTCAGGAAGGTTTGAAGTTTAAACAATTCTCGGGCGGTTTGGTCTGCGCATCGCGTCGTTGCGCGAAAAAATTGGCAAGCGGGGCCTCCGCCATTTACCGTATCCGCAGCCGAGGAACCAAGGCGATCCTGTTTCCTCAAATACAAGATGCCGCAGGCAGTTGCATTGACGCGCCCGCCATGCGGCCTATCTTATATAGGGGGGGGCGCCACTACGGGTAGCGCAAGCCACTCTTCACAACGACAGGAAAGCAGGGAAGACATGCGCAAGACCGCAAGGATTGTCCTGATCGCGTTCGCCGCGCTGGTGGCGCTGCTGCTTGCTGCCGCGGGCATCGTCGCCGCCACCTTCAATCCGAACGATTACAAGCCCCTCCTGATCCGGTTGGTGCAGGAAAAGAAGCAGCGCACGCTGCATATTCCGGGAGACATCACGCTGAGCTTTTTTCCGAAGCTCGGCGCAAAGTTCGGGCCGGCCAGCATTTCCGAACACAACAGCAGCGCGGAATTCGCCTCCGTCGATAACGCAAGGGTGTCGCTTGAACTCATTCCCCTGATCGCGAAGAAACTGGTCATCGACCAGATCCAGGTCGATGGCCTGCGCGCGACGATCCGGCGCAACAAGGATGGCAGCAGCAATACCGACGACCTGCTTGCCAAAGGCGAGTCCGGCCAGCAGGTCCTGTTCGACATCGACAGCGTGCGCATCTCGCATGCCCATGTGATCTACGACGACCGGCAGCAGGACCGCCGCTTCGAACTGACCAACATGGACATGGAAACCGGAAGGGTCGCCAACGGCGTGCCGAGCAAGCTGAAGCTTGCGGCTGACATCAAGGGCAACAAGCCGGCAGTGAACGCCAGGCTGTCATTCAAGAGCGGCTTCACGCTGGATCTCGACCGCAAGCGCTATACCTTGAAAGGACTGGATGCGGAGCTGAAGGGCAGCCTGCTCGGCTTCACCGACCTGCTGCTGCAGGCCGCCGGCGACGCCGATCTGCAGCCGGATGCGAAGCACTTCCTGCTCGATGGTATCCGGTTGTCGGCCAGGGGCAAGGGCGCGGGCAACGCGATCGAGGCCAGCGTGGAGATCCCGAAACTGGCGGTGTCCGATGCGAAGGTCAGCGGCGGCAAACTGAGCGGCGAGGCGAAGTTGAGCGAAGGCGCGCGCACCATCAGCGCCAGCTTCGGCACGCCGAAGTTCGAGGGTTCGTCGCAGGCCTTCACCCTGCCGGCGCTGACGCTGGATGCGACGATCAAGGATGCGGCCCTGGACGCGAAGGCGAAGCTGTCCGGCGCGCTCGTTGGGGATCTCGACAAGCTGCTGCTGACATCGCCGCAACTCGCCGTGAACGTATCGGGCCGCCAGGGCGACACCGCGCTCAACGGAACGTTGACCACGCCCCTATCCGCCAATCTCGCGAACCAGCTGATCGAGCTGCCGCGCATCGCCGCGGATTTCGTTCTGCCCAATCCCGGCGGCGGCACGCTGGCGTTGAAAGCAGGCGGCAATGCCAGCGTACATCTCGGCAGGAAGTCGATGTCGGCCGCACTCAAGGGCAGCCTCGATCAGAGCAACTTCACTGCAAGGCTTGGACTGAACGGCTTCTCGCCGGCGGTGTACGCATTCGATATCGGCATCGACCAGCTCGATCTTGACCGTTACCGGCACAAGCCCGCTTCGGCTGCGCCGGCCGCGACACCGGTGAAGGCCGAACAGCCGATGGATTTTTCCGCGCTACAGAAATTGCAGGCCAGCGGCAGCGTGCGCGTCGGCGCGCTGAAGGCGCAAAACATCAGGACGACGAATGTCCGCTTCGACGTGCATGCGGCAGGCGGGACGCTGGATGTGCGCCCGCTGGCCGCCAATCTGTATGGCGGCAGCGTCAACGGCGGCCTGTCCATCACGACTGGCAAGCCGGCGCGTTTCGCATTGCGTCAAACGCTCTCGGGCATCAACGTCGGTCCGTTGCTCAAGGATGCCATCGACAAGCAGCCGGTCGAGGGACGCGGCAACGTGCAGCTCGATGTCACCACCAGCGGCGCGACCTTCGGCCAGATCAGGAATGCATTGAACGGCACGGCGCGGCTGGAACTGCGCGACGGCGCGATCCGCGGTGTCAACATTGCACAGGCGGTGCGGCGCGCGAAGGCGCAGATCGGTGCACTGCGTGGTGACGCGCCGCCGCAAACGGGCACGGCGTCGGCCGCCGAGAAAACGGACTTCAGCGAATTGACGGGTTCCTTCCGCATCGCCAACGGCATCGCGCACAACGACGACCTGAATATCAAATCGCCATTGATGCGCATCGGCGGAGCGGGCGACATCAACCTCGGCGACGAGCGCATCGACTATCTCGCCAAGGCGACCGTCGTATCCACGCTGCAGGGGCAGGGCGGACCCGAACTGCAGGCGCTCAAGGGTCTCACCGTGCCGGTGCGCCTGACCGGTCCGCTGGCGTCGATGAACTGGCGCATCGATTTCGCCGGCATGGCGAGCGAGCTGGCGAAACAGAAGCTCGACGAAAAGAAAGAAGAAGTGAAATCGAAAATCCAGGAACAACTCAAGGACAAGCTCAAGGGATTCCTTGGAAGATAGAGCGCATCACATTTCAATATACCCGACTGCTTCAAAGCTGCAAGCAATATCACGCGATACCTCGCTGTGCATTTGCACGTACGCAACGCACGGAACACATCGCGCTCCTCCATCGACTTATCTGCAACAAGGCAATCGTACGAACAGCGTGTGCTTTCGCATGCAATTCATGCGTTCGCTGCGCACGCCTGCGCGCGAGTGCATCGCACGCTGTCGCGTTTACGCACAGGCACACCATGGCATTCATGCATGCTGCGTTGCACTGCATCGCGAAAATGGCCTTGCGTGACAAGGCGCGCGCAAAAAAGTTTTGTGCAATCAAAACTTTTTTCGCAGAAATCACGAAGGAAATATCGCTTTGAAAAGATGAAGTGGCTACACAAATTTCTAACGGTTTTCTCTGTCAGAAAAAAACGAAAAATTTTCTATGGACAATGGAAAACAGCGCGTATTATTAAATTGCGGAGTGGAAATTCAAATCTGTATCCGACACCCAATGACCGGTAGATTTACAAAGGAAACCCCATGAAGATCTTTGACAACTACGCATCACGGTATGAGCGGACACGGGAAGAGGAGTACTCCCTGCAAGAATATCTGGAATTGTGCAAACGCGATCGACTCGCCTACGCCACTGCCGCCGAGCGCATGCTCGAAGCAATCGGTGAACCCGAACTCGTTGATACGCGTCACGATCCGCGGCTCTCGCGCATCTTCGCCAACAAGGTTATCAAGATCTATCCTGCGTTCCGTGAGTTCTACGGCATGGAGGAAGTCATCGAGCAGGTCGTCTCCTATTTTCGTCATGCAGCGCAAGGCCTGGAAGAGCGCAAGCAGGTGCTCTATCTGCTCGGTCCTGTCGGCGGCGGTAAATCGTCGATCGCTGAGAAGCTGAA
>JAKACN010000054.1 GCA_021821365.1 Pseudomonadota bacterium
TCTGTCTGGATGACGACCGCGCCGGCCTTGCGCGCGATGTCTACCGTATCGTCGGTGCTGCCGGAATCGACCACCACGATCTCGTCCACGAAACTGACGGAATCGAGGCAGGCCTGGATGTTCGCGGCCTCGTTCTTGGTGATGAAGATGACCGCACGCAGTTTCCGTTCCCCGGGCGATGCGCTAGCCATGCCGTTTTCTTCCTTTGCAGAAATGACGCCGCATTATAGGCTAACTGCGACCTCCCGGACCGGCTTCTCCGTCCCGCTGTTATCCGCGGACGCCGACGCCGGGATCGTCCGCACGGCCATCATGGCGAAGCCGAGCGTCAGGAAGGCGAACAGGGAGGTGGTCACCTGGCGGTCGAACACATTGTCGCTGACGGCAAAGAGTGCAAAAGAGGCAATGACGATCAGTCCTCCCACCGCCGCTTGCGTGTCGTATCCGGTGCGCTGCAAGGAAAGTTGGCGCCAGAACAGCAGTGCCGGCGCGCAGAACAGCCAGAGCAGATAGGCAATGCCGACGAGGCCGCCGGTTGCCAGCGCTTCCAGGTATTCATTGTGGGTCTGCGAGAAAATGGCAACGAATTCCGGCGCCTGGCCCAGCGCCACCATTTCCCGCAGGTGGGGGCCGAACTGGTTCATGCCGATGCCGAGGAGGGGATGGGCGAGGAACATCGTCCAGGCCGCTTTCCACATCACCAGACGCCCGCCGATCGAGGTGTTCAGGTCGCCGCCGCGCATCGCCGTCAATTCGCCGATGGTGAACAGATAGCGTTCGCGCAACTCTTCATGGAACAGCGCAAAAAGCAGCGTCAGCGAAAAGAGCGTTATTCCCGCTGCAATCAGTTTGTGCCTGCGGTCCAGCTGCATGACCTTTGCCGCGGCGACCGCGCCGCCGACGACGAGCAAGGCCAGCCAGGGTCCGCGGCTGGCGATGACGACACATCCGCCCAGTCCGACCAGCGCGCCGGCCGCATGCCACAGGCGGAATCGCCGCGGCAGGCAGCCATCCAGCGCGGCCTGCAGGGCCAGCAGCGTGAAAACGGTGGTCACCATGCCGAACTTGATCGAACCGGACAGGCCCAACTCGTTGATGCCGAACATGCCATACGGCCGGTCGATGCCGAGCGCCACGCGTTGAAAAATGGCAAGCGCGCCGGCACCGATCGCCGCGGCGCTCAGGCCGCACCAGAACAGCCGGCGCGACGGCAGGACCGCGAAGCATGCCGCGATGCCGAGAAAGTACAGCAGGTGGACGCCATTGTCCGCCGAACTGATGATGCCCTTGTGAATCCAGATGCCGAGCAGCGAGTAGGGCAGGTAAAGGGCGAAGGCGAACACGACCGGCTTCATTTCACCGTAGCCTGCCCGCACTTCCTTGCTGGCGCGCAAGAGATAAATGGCGATGGCCAGCAAGGCCAGATAGGGCACCACCTTGATTTCGAAGGGAAAAACGAAGGTGAGCGGAAAGGCGGCGAGCGACCACAGGGCAAGCAGGTTCACCAGGGAAGGGACGGGAACGTGCTTGGGGGAAATCGGGTAGACGGGCATGTTCTTGTATTCGGAGCAATGCCCTGCCGGGCATATCGAAGGGGCAGTATATCAGCAGCGCAGGAGCGGGATTTGCGCTTGGGACATGTCCATGGAAATCGCCGGCGGCGTCGTGCGCGGACCCATATCCACTATAATTTGCCTTCGAGAAAAGGCGGCGGCTGCGGCCAGCCGTCCGTGCCTGACAGTTACTGCTTCCATGCCCCGGCGGCCTGCATGAAAGGCCGCCTGACTGCTTGATCCTGAATTCTGATCCATGATAATTCCACCGAACCTGCGCCGGGTCGTCCACATGATTACGCCCTACAAGGCGCGTCTTGCACTGGCCTTTGTCGGCATGATACTGACGGCGACGACCGAGCCCACCCTGTCCGCGCTGATGAAACTCCTTCTGGACAAGGGCTTCGTCGCCAAGCCGACCTTCTCGCTGTGGCTGGTGCCGCTCCTGGTGATCGGGATTTTCGCGCTGCGCGGCGTGTCGACCTTCATGACCACCTACATGATGACCTGGGTCTCGACGCGCCTGTTGAGCGAATTGCGCCAGCAGACCTTCAACCGCATTCTCGACGTGCCGCTCGGGTTCTATGTGACGACCTCCGTCGGCCGCGTCATCAACTCGCTGATGTTCGAGGTCGAGCAGATCATCGACATGCTCAAGAACGTGCTGACCTCGATGATCCGCGATTCGCTGACCGTGATCGGTCTGCTTTCCTACCTGTTCTGGCTGAACTGGCGCCTGACGCTCATCACGCTGGTGCTCATCCCGGTCATCGCCGTCGTGGTGCGCCTGACCGGCAAGCGCCTGCGCAAGCTGACGCAGAATTACCTGACCATCAACGCGCAGCTGACGCAGGTGATCGAGGAAACCACGCGCGCCAACCAGGTCATCAAGATCTTCGGCGGGCACGAATACGAACGGAAACGCTTCGAGGAACGCTCCGCGCGCCAGCGCAGCTATTCGATGCGCATGGCCAGCACCTTCGCCGCCACCGTGCCGATCACGCAGGTCATTACTGCCTTCGCGGTCTCGATCGTGATCGTGATTGCCCTGCACCAGTCGAGCCAGGGGCAGGCCACGGTCGGCGACTTCGTGTCCTTCATCACCGCCATGCTGATGCTGCTCACGCCGCTCAAGCACATCGCGGAAGTGAACGGCCCGCTGCAGCGTGGCCTGGCCGCCTCCGAAGTGGTATTCGGCCTGATCGATGCGCCGGTCGAGCGCACCAGCGGCAAGCCGCTCCAGGGCAGGGCATCGGGCCGGCTCGATTTCGTCGATGTCGGCTTCGCCTATCCCGGACAGTCGCAAGCGGCGCTGTCGCATGTCAACCTGAGCGTGCAGCCCGGCGAGACGGTGGCCTTCGTCGGCATGTCCGGCGGCGGCAAGTCGACGCTGGTCAACCTGGTGCCGAATTTCTATTCGGCTACCGAGGGCGAGATCCGGCTGGACGGCGAGCCGATCGAACAGATCACGCTGGAGAGCCTGCGCGCGCAGATTGCGATGGTCAGCCAGAACGTGGTGCTGTTCGACGATACGGTGGCGGCCAACATCGCCTACGGCGACGCGAACCCGGACCGGACGCGCATCGAAGCGGCGGCACGCGCCGCGCACCTGAACGACGTGATCGCCGGGCTGCCGGACGGGCTGGAAACGACCATCGGCGACAACGGCAGCCGTCTTTCGGGCGGGCAGCGCCAGCGCCTGGCGATTGCCCGTGCAATCTACAAGGATGCGCCTATACTGATCCTCGACGAGGCGACATCGGCGCTGGACACCGAATCGGAACGCGCGGTGCAGGCGGCGCTGGACGAGCTCATGCGCGGGCGCACCACGCTGGTCATTGCGCACCGCCTCTCGACGATCGAACACGCGGACCGCATCGTCGTGCTGGTCGGCGGCCACATCGTCGAAACCGGTTCACACGCGGAATTGCTGGAAAAGAATGGGGTTTACGCCAACCTGTATCACCTTCAATTTGAAAAGGAAACCGCATAATGTCCGAGCCCAGACCGATCTCCCGTTTTCCTGTCCCCGACATCAGCGAACTGCCGGAGGACGTACGCCAGATGATCCTGACCGTGCAGGAAAAGGCCGGCTTCGTGCCCAACGTGTTCCTGACGCTGGCGCACCGTCCGGCCGAGTTCCGCGCCTTCTTCGCCTATCATGACGCCCTGATGCTGAAGGAAACCGGCACGCTGACCAAAGCCGACCGCGAAATGATCGTGACGACGACCAGCGCGAAGAACGGCTGCCTGTACTGCGTGGTGGCGCACGGCGCGCTGTTGCGCATCTACGCGAAGCAGCCGCTGATCGCCGACCAGGTGGCGGTCAACCACCTCAAGGCCGACATCACGCCGCGCCAGAAAGCCATGCTCGATTTCGCGATCAAGGTCTGCCTGCACTCGCAGGACATCAACGACGACGATTACGCCGAACTGCGCAAGCACGGCTTCGAGGACGAAGACATCTGGGACATTGCCGCCATCACGGCGTTCTTCGGGCTGTCGAACCGCATGGCCAATGCGATTTCGATGCGGCCGAATGACGAGTTCTTCCTGATGGGGCGTGTGCCGCGGAATAAGTGATTCTAGTTGGAGGGGTCCACGAAAAACACGAAAGACACGAAAATTTCGGTGGGGCGCATGTGACCTGGCAGACGAATGTGCTAAGTGCGTCAGTCTCCGCACCTGATTTCGCAGAGATGACAAGGAAGATTAGATAGGCTTTCCGCGAATACTTCTCGCATTTCTCCTCCACAGAGATTTTCGTGTCTTTCGTGTTTTTCGTGGACCCCCAGCCTCACCGGCAATCACGCACCACGCCCGCAACCACCACCTCACGGCAGGGGTTCCCGCCAATCGCATAGGCCAGGTCCACCGGCCTATCAATCGACCACAAGGCGAAATCCGCCGCTTTCCCGGTTTCCAGACTGCCCATTTCGCGCTCCAGCCCCAGCGCTTTCGCTGCATGCCGCGTCGTGCCTTCGAGCGCTTCCAGCGGGGTCAACCGGAATAGCGTACAAGCCATATTCATCGCCAGCAGCAGCGAGGTCATCGGCGAGGTGCCGGGATTGCAGTCGGTGGAGATGGCGATCGGCACACGCGCATCGCGCAGTGCCTGCACCGGCGGCATCTTCGTTTCGCGCAGGAAGTAGAATGCGCCGGGCAGCAACACCGCGACCGTGCCGGCGGCGGCCATGGCGTCGATGCCGGCTTGCGACAGGTATTCGAGGTGATCGGCAGAGAGACCGCGATAGCGCGCGGTGAGCGCGGCCCCGCTCTGGTCGGACAACTGCTCGGCATGCAGCTTGACCGGCAGGCCGAGCGATTGCGCGGCGCGGAACACGCGTTCCGTTTGATCTGCCGAGAAGCCGATCTTTTCGCAGAATGCGTCGACCGCGTCAACCAGGTTCTCGGCCGCCAATGCCGGCAGCATTTCCTTGCAGATGAGTTCGATGTAGTCATCCGCGCGTCCGGCATATTCGGGCGGCAGGGCGTGCGCGCCAAGGAAGGTGGTCCGAACGCGCAGCGGCAGCGTTTCCCCGATACGACGTGCGACGCGCAGCATCTTGCGTTCCGTCTCCAGATCGAGGCCATAGCCGGATTTGATTTCCAGCGTAGTCACGCCTTCCGCCAACAGGCTTTTCACGCGAACCAGGCTGGCCGCCAATAACGTCTGTTCCGTTGCGGCGCGTGTCGAGCGCACCGTCGACATGATGCCGCCGCCGCGTTGCGCGATATCCTCATAGCTGGCGCCGTTCAGGCGTGCTTCGAATTCGTCGCTGCGATTGCCGGCATAAACGATATGGGTGTGGCAATCGATCAGCCCTGGCGTGAGCCAGCAGCCGTCGCCGTCATGCGTGACGACAGACCGATATCCCGAAGGAAGCGCGGCGCGTGGCCCGAGCCATGCGATGCGGCCTGCGCGTACGGCAATCGCGGCATCGCGGATCTCGCCATAGCTGCCGCGTTCGGCCATCGTCGCCAGATGGACGTTGACCCATAGCGCGTCCCACCGGGTGCTTTGCTCAATGGACATGCCGTGAATCCTTGAAATTGATGCGCGCAACGCAGATGAGGGCCGAGACCGACGAGAGAAAGATGCGCGCGCTCTCCTGGCGGTCCAGCAGGAGCGCTTCGCCGTCGCCGCAATGGTGCGATTCTCCCGTACCGTCCAGGCACTGCAGCTTGCCCTGCACGACATAGGCAAATACCAGGTCGGAGCGCTGTCGGAATTCCAGCGCTCCGTGCACCTGCATCATTTGCAGCGAATGGTCGCAACAGGCGCGGCGCGTCATGACATTGAAATCGGCAATCGGGCCATCGGGCAATTCCGTCTCGATCTGCTGTTCGCCGTGGAAGACGAAGGGTTTGTCGCCGGCGGCGAGCAGGAATGCGGGTTCTTCATCGGCGGTAACAGACAACGTGCCGCGCAGCACCGCCAGCGAGCGGTCGACGCCGGGGAAGAACGAGAACGGCCCGTCGCTCGCTATCTGCGCCGTGCTGATGCGCCAGTCGAAGTTGTCGAGGTTGGCGGCGGGCGGAGACACCGCGAGTTGTGTCGTGCTGCCGCCGCCGTTCCTCCACGGCATCGGGACGAAATCGGTCATGGTCAGCTTGCGCATGATGTCAGGCTCCGGAACGCTCCGCGATGCGCGCCAGCAGGCGGGCCGCGACGCGCGCGCTGCGTTGGTCGATGTCGAGGCCGGGATTGAGCTCGGCCAGGTCCGCCAGGCGCAATTTGCCGCTGGCGCAGACGAGGTCGATGACCGGTTCGACGATTTCCAGCGACACGCCGCGCGCGGCGGGCGCACTCACGCCCGGCGCGACGCCGGCGGGCAGCACATCGAGACAGATGGTGAAATAAACATGGTCGACTTCGGCAAGAAAATCCGAGAGCGTCGCGCGTATCGCATCGAGGTTGGCGACGTGCATTTCCTCATCCGTCATCCAGCGCACGCTGAGCGAGCGCGCTCGGTCGAACAGGGCTTGCGTGTTGCCGAACTCGCTGATGCCGAGCACGCAGTAGTGGAAGGGCCAGCCTCGCGCCTGGCAGTCCTCGGCGATCTGGCGGAACGGTGTGCCGGAAGTGGAGCGGTCGGCCAGGCGCAGGTCGAAATGCGCATCGAGGTTGATGATGCCAATGCGCGGCATCGCTTCGCGTGCAGCGAGATGGCGCGCCAGGCCGCCGAAGGAACCGAAGGCCATCTCGTGCCCGCCGCCCATGGCGATCGGCAGCTTGCCGCGCGCGAGCAACGCAGCAATCTTTTCGGACAACTCCTGCTGCGCGCTTTCCAGCGCGTCTCCGTTGCAGATCACATCGCCGGCGTCGGCAATCGCGGTGCAGCGTCGCACCGGCATGTTGCCGAGCATCGCGCGCAACGCCTGCGGTCCCTGTTGCGCGCCGGTGCGGCCATGGTTGCGCGCGACGCCCGCATCGCAGGCAAAACCGATCAGCGCCACGCCTCCGGCATCTGTCGCTGTTTCCAGCGGGCGCACGATCTGGTGCCAGCGCTTGCCGCCTTCGCCCTCGGCCGCATCGATGCGGCCCTGCCAGCGGTTCATGGTTGCTTGCTGATGCATGTCAGTACAGTCCTTCAAACAAATCCTTGTTGTCGACGCCGAGTTCGCCATGCAGGACCAGTTGCTTCGCCGCTTCGATATCGGGCGCAAAGAAGCGGTCCTTGTCATAGAAGGCCACGCGCCGGCGCAAGCCTTGCTGCACTTTCGCCAGGCGCGGCGAGGTCGCGAGCGGGCGATGGAAATCGATGCCCTGCGCCGCGGCCAGCAGTTCGATGCCGACGATGGTGGCGGTGTTGTGCGCCATCTCGTGCAGGCGGCGACCGGCAAAGGTGGCCATGCTGACATGATCTTCCTGGTTGGCAGAAGTCGGCAGGCTGTCCACGCTGGCGGGATGCGCGAGTGACTTGTTTTCCGAGGCGAGTGCGGCGGCGGTGACATGCGCGATCATGAAGCCGGAATTGAGGCCCGAGGCCGCGACAAGAAAGGGCGGCAGGCCGGACAGTGTGGCGTCGATCAAGAGCGCGATGCGCCGCTCGGACAGCGCGCCGATTTCCGCCAGCGCCAATGCGAGCGTGTCGGCCGCGAAGGCAACCGGCTCGGCGTGGAAGTTGCCGCCAGAGATGACGTCGCCTTCTTCTGCAAAGACGAGCGGGTTGTCGGTCACTGCGTTGGCTTCGATCAGCAGCGTGCGGCCGGCATTATTGATCAGGTCGAGGCAGGCGCCCATGACCTGCGGCTGGCAGCGCAGGCTGTAGGGGTCTTGCACGCGTTCGTCGTTGACCAGGTGCGATTTGCGGATTGCGCTGCCGGCGAGCAGTTCGCGATAGACATGCGCGACGGCGATCTGGCCTGGCTGGCCGCGCACGGCATGCACGCGCGGATCGAAGGGCGCGTCGCTGCCCTTGGCGGCATCGACCGCGAGCGCGCCGGACACCATCGCCGCTTCGAGCAGGCGCTCGGCGAGGAACAAGCCGTTCAGCGCGAGGGCGGTGGAGACCTGCGTGCCGTTGATCAGCGCGAGGCCTTCCTTGGAGGCGAGCCGGACGGGTTCGATGCCAGCCTGTTGCAAGGCTTCCTTCGCGGGCTGAAGCTTGCCGGCGACGCGCACGTTGCCCTCGCCCATCAGCGCCAGCGTCATGTGCGACAGCGGCGCGAGGTCGCCGGACGCGCCGACCGAGCCCTTGCTCGGGATGCAGGGCATGATGCCGGCGTTGTAGAGCGCGATCATGCTGTCGATGACGGAGGCGCGGATGCCGGAGTAGCCGCGCGCCAGGCTGCCGATCTTCATCGCGAGGATGAGGCGCACCACTTCATCGGCAATCAGTTCACCGCTGCCGACCGAATGCGACATGATGAGGTTGCGTTGCAGCTCTTCGAGCTTGTCGTTCGGGATGTGGGTCTTGGCGAGCTTGCCGAAGCCGGTGTTGATGCCGTAGGCGGGGGCGCCTTTTTCCACGATCTTGTGGATGGTGGAGGCGGAGGTGTTGATGGCTGTGTAGGCCGATTGGCTTAGTTCCAATGGGGCGGCGTCGCGCCAGATGTGGCGCAGGTTGTTGAGGCTGAGTTGGCCGGGGGTGATGGTGAGTTTGCTTGTCATGGATTGATGCTTTCTTTGCTGCGTGTTCGTTGTTCGGTGCGACGGCTTTTGCTTATCCTCGTCACTCCCGCGAAGGCCTCGGCGGCCTCGCGGGAATCCAGTGTGAGCTTGATGTTTCTCTCTTCGGTAATGCAACGCGTCGGTCTCTTCGTGGAGACTTGCCGGGGGCGGCCCGGCAGCCGCTCACTTTCTTTGCTTCGCCAAAGAAAGTAAGCAAAGAAAGGCGACCGCGGTGAGCTGCCCTTCGGGTTCCCGAAAAATTCGCAGGCCGAGCGGGAAGCGAAATAACTCGCCCTCGCAAGCTCGGAGCTCAGACAGATTTCGCTTCTTTGTCCGCCCGGCCTGCGAATTTTTCGGCAGCTCACAGCGGGAAAGGCAACAGCCTCTATGCGCAGTCTGTTGAGGTTTCTACTTTTCTTGTTACTTCACCATCGGCAATTTCAATCCATTGCGCTTTGCGCAAGCGACCGCCGTTTCATACCCCGCATCCGCATGCCGCATTACGCCCGATGCGCTGTCATTCACCAGCACGCGCGCCAGCCGTTTCGCCGCCGCTTCCGTCCCATCCGCCACAATCACCATGCCTGCATGCTGCGAATATCCCATACCGACGCCGCCGCCGTGGTGGAACGATACCCAGGTCGCGCCGCCTGCCGTGTTGAGCAGAGCGTTGAGCAGCGGCCAGTCCGACACGGCGTCCGTGCCGTCCTTCATGCTTTCCGTTTCGCGGTTCGGGCTGGCAACCGATCCGGTATCGAGGTGGTCGCGGCCGATCACTATCGGGCCTTTCAGTTCGCCATTGCGGAACATTTCGTTGAATGCAAGCCCTGCGCGATGGCGTTCGCCAAGGCCGAGCCAGCAGATGCGCGCCGGCAATCCCTGGAAGGCGATGCGGTCGCGCGCCATGTCGAGCCAGTGATGCACGTGCTTGTTGTCCGGGAACAGTTCCTTGATCTTCGCGTCGGTCCTGTAAATATCTTCCGGATCGCCGGAGAGAGCAACCCAGCGGAACGGGCCCTTGCCTTCACAGAACAACGGACGGATGTAGGCCGGAACGAAGCCGGGGAAGTCGAAGGCGTTCTTCACGCCGGCGTCGAAGGCGACCTGACGGATGTTGTTGCCGTAATCCACCGTGGGGATGCCCATCGCATGGAATTCGAGCATGGCCTGCACATGCACCGCGCAGGACTGCGCGGCGGCGGCGGTGAGCCGCGCGTGCTGCGTGTGGTCTTGTTGCGCGGCCTTCCATTGCTCGACGGTCCAGCCGATCGGAAGATAACCGTTCACGAGGTCGTGCGCGGAGGTTTGGTCGGTGACGAGGTCGGGCTTGATGCCGCCCGCCTTGGCGCGTTTCACCAGTTCGGGCAAGACTTCGGCGGCGTTGCCGAGCAAGCCGATCGAGACGGCTTCCTTGCGTGCGGTATGGTGTTTGATGAGCGCGATCGCGTCGTCGAGGTCTTTGGCCTGCTTGTCAAGATAGCGGGTGCGCAGACGGAAGTCGATGCTGCTTTGCTGGCATTCGACGACGAGCGATACGGCGCCCGCAAACGTCGCCGCCAGCGGCTGCGCGCCGCCCATGCCGCCGAGGCCGGCGGTCACGATCCAGCGTCCGGCCCAGTCGCCGTGGTAATGCTGGCGGCCCGCTTCGGCAAAGGTTTCATACGTGCCCTGCACGATGCCCTGGCTGCCGATGTAGATCCAGCTGCCGGCCGTCATCTGGCCATACATGAACAGGCCCTTGCGGTCGAGTTCGTTGAAGTGTTCCCAGTTGGCCCATTTCGGTACCAGATTGGAGTTGGCGATGAGTACGCGCGGCGCGTCCGGATGCGTCTTGAACACGCCGACCGGCTTGCCGGACTGGATCAGCAGCGACTCATCGTCGTTCAGCTCCTTCAGCGTTTCGAGGATCTTGTCGAAGCATTCCCAGTTGCGCGCGGCGCGGCCGATGCCGCCATATACCACGAGATGCTTCGGATTCTCGGCAACCTCCGGATCGAGGTTGTTCTGGATCATGCGGTAGGCGGCTTCGGTGAGCCAGCTCTTGCAGGCCTTGTCGCTACCGCGCGGCGCGCGGATGACGCGGCTGGCATCCCAGCGCGGGTCATTGGCGAGATTGGCGGCGTCGGTCATCGTGTTCATGGTTGTTCCTTCCTTCGAATGGGTGTTCAGTGCAGGCCGAGATAGGCCGCTGCCAGGGTGGGATCATTGCGCGCGTCGCTCGCCTTGCCTTGCCAGACGGTGCGTCCGGATTCCAGCACGCAGACTTCATCGGCGATGGACAGCACGCGATCGGTGTTCTGCTCGACCAGCAGGATAGTCATGCCGTCCTGCTGCAACTGCTTGAGGGCGCGATAGCACAGGTCGACGACCTTGGGCATCAGGCCGAGCGAGAGTTCGTCGATCATGATGAGCTTGGGGCGCGCCATCAGTGCGCGGCCGATGGCGAGCATCTGCTGCTCGCCGCCGGACAGGTTGCCGGCGAGCGATTGCAGGCGTTCGCCGAGGCGCGGGAAGAGGGTCAGCACATAGTCGCGGTCCTGCGCAAAGCGGCTGGCAGGCTGCGTCAGGCCGCCGACGCGCAGGTTATCTTCCACGCTCAGGTCCTTGAACAGGCGGCGGCCTTCGGGCGAGATCGCGATGCCGCGCCGCACGCGCTGGTCCGGTGTTAGCGTGCTGATGTCCTGGCCGTCGAACATGATCGCGCCCGTCTGCAGCGCGACATGGCCGGCCACGCACATGAGCGTGGAGGACTTGCCCGCGCCATTGGCGCCGATCAGGCCGGTGATGGTGCCCCGATGCAGCGTGAGCGACAGGTCGCCGACGGCCTGGAAGGCGCCGTAGCCGCAGGAGAGATGATGGATTTCAAGCATGATGTCCTCCGGCGACGGCAAGGGCGGGGCGCTGTGTGTCTTCCGATGCATCGGCGTCGCCGCCGAGATAGGCGGAACGCACGGCCGGATCGTCCATGACCGCGCGCGGCTCGCCGCTGGCGATCTTGCGGCCATTATCGAGTACGACGAGCCGCTGACAGATGCGCATGACTTCACCGAGGTTGTGCTCGATCAGGATGATGGTGACACCCTGATGATTGATGTCGGCAATGGTGTCGGCGAGCGCGCGCGCTTCCTTCGAATTCAGTCCGGCCAGCGGTTCGTCGAGCAGCAGCAGCTTCGGCTTGAGCGCCAATGCGCGCGCCATTTCGAGACGCTTGAGCACGCCCAGCGGCTGGATGCCCGGCATCTGGTCCGCATAGGCGCCGATGCCAACGCGCTCCAGCATGGCGCGGCCGATGGCGGCTTCCTCGTCTTGCGCCACACGCAGCAGGGCCTTCATCGGCGAACGCGTGCGGTCCATGCCCGCGGCGAGCGCCACGTTGTCGAGCACCGAGATTTCGCGGAAGGGTTTCACCAGTTGTTGCGAGAGCGACAGGCCTTTGCGGATGCGCTTGTGGATCGGCAGGCCGTTCAGCTTTTCACCTTCCAGCCGGACTTCGCCGTGCGTAGCGCGTACCACACCAGTGATCGCGCGCAGCATGGTGGTCTTGCCCGCGCCGTTCGGGCCGATCAGGCCGAGCAGCTCGCCCGGATGGACGTCGAAGGAAACGCTGTCGATCGCAGTCAGACCGCCGAAACGCACGGTGACCTCCGACACGCTGAGCAGCGCCTGTTGTGCCTTGCTCATGCGCGGCCTCCTTGCACGGCGCGCTTGCGGTTCACCACGCGGGCGACCATGCCGGCCATGCCGCCCGGCGAGAAGCGCATCATCAGGAACAGCAGGCCGCCATAAACCAGCAGCTTGTAATCGCCGATGAACTGGAACCAGGCAGGCAAGGCGCTCATCACTGCGGCGCCGACTGAAACGCCCAGCACCGAGCCGATGCCGCCGACTACCACCATCGACAGCACGGTGACGGACTCCACGAAGCCGAAGCTGTCCGGGCCGATGAACTTCAGGTGCTGCGCATACAGGCCGCCCGCGAGACCGGCCAGCGCGGTGCCGATGGCGAAGGCCGCCAGCTTGTAGCGCGGCACGTCGATGCCGAGCACGCGCATGGTGTCTTCGTCTTCCGCCACGCCCTTGAACACGCGACCCATCCAGGACTTGCGGATGTAGATGCACAGCGCGGCGGTGACAACGCACAGACTCACGCACAGCAGCATGAAACCGGTCTTCGACAGGCCGGAATCGGGGATCGCGGAAACGCCGAGTTCGCCGCCCAGCCATTCCTGCTGACGCACCACGCCGACGAACAGGAAGCCGACGCCCATCGTGGTGATGGCGAGGAAGTCGGCGCGCACGCGCAGGCTGGCGAGGCCGACGACGACGCCGATCATCCCGGCCAGCAGCATTGCCAGCGGCAGCGTGGCCAGGAAGGGCACGCCGTTCTTCGCCAGCAGCGCCGACAGATAGGCGCCGATCCCGAGAAACGCCGCATGGCCGAGGCTGATCTGGCCGCAGAAGCCGGTGATCAGGTTGAGCGACAGCGCGAACAGCACGCTGATCGCCATCGAGGTGAGCAGGGAGATTTCGTAGTCCATTCTTATCCCCTTGCGAACAGGCCTTGCGGGCGCACCATCAGCACCGCGATCAGGAAGGCGAAGGCGATGGCGTTGCGGTCGAGCAGCTTGCCGAGGTAGATCGTGCCGAAGGATTCGATCACGCCCAGCACCAATGCAGCGAGCAGTGTGCCGCGTACCGATCCCATGCCGCCCAGCACGATGATCGCCAGGCCCTTGTAGGACGGCACGCTGCCCATGGTCGGTTCGACCAGATTGTTCAGCAGCGCCACCCACACGCCGGCGAAACCGGCCAGCGCGGAGCCGATGAAGAAATTGATGTCGCGCACCTGGCGCAGCCGGATGCCGAAGGATTCCGCCATCTGCGGATCGGACACGGTCGCCTGGCAGGCGACGCCGATGCGGGTCTTGTTCTGCAGATAGCCGAGCAGGCCGATGATGGCGGCGGTGCCGATCATGACCATGATTTCCGCTTCCTTGAATTGCAGCCCGCCGAACAGGGCCACCTGCTGCTGCAGCGGCGGATTTTGATAGGACAATCCCGACGCACCGAACACGATGCGGAACAGTTCTTCGAACGCGATGTACAGCCCGATCGACGCGATCAGCGCGACGAAGGGCGGCTGCTTCAGGATCGGCTCATAGCACAGACGGAACATCGCGATACCCGCCAGTCCGGATACCAGCATCGCCGCTGCGAAGCCGAGCAGCAAGCTGCCGGTCGCGTTGGTGACCAGCACGCCGAGATAGCCGCCCAGCGTGAACAACGCAGCATGCGCCACATGCAGAATCCGCAGCAGGCCATATACCAGCGTCAGACCCAGCGCCACCAGCGCATAAATGCTGCCCTGGACCAGGCCTTGCGCAGTCAGCTCGATAAAGAGCATCTCCACTCCTCGATCATTGAATCGTTATCGCGGGCGGTACGTGGCCGCCCGCGCTTTGCTCTTCTTATTTGGCCGGCTTCGACGGCGGCGTCAGCATCGGGCCGGTGAGCACCGAATGACGATGGAAAGACTTGTCCTTCACGATCTGCACCTGCACGTCCTTCTTCACTTCATGCAGGTCGTTGAAGGACAGCTTGCCGATCGGCGTCTCGTAGCTGCCGGCAGCCAGCGCGTTCTTCAGCGCTTCGCCGCCCTTGCCGCCGGTCTTCGTCAGACCATCGATCAGCACGCTGGTTGCCGTGTACGCGGACGCGGCGACCATGTCGGCGTTGGTATTGGTTGCCTTGCGGTAGTCGGCAAGGAAAGCTTTCGTCACCGGCGAGTCGGAGTCGCGGTCGAGCGAAGTCGTGACATACACGCCTTCCGAAGCCGGGCCCGCGATCTCCATGAACTTGTCGGAGTCGTAGCCTTCCTGGCCGATGATCGGCGCGCTCACGCCCGCCGAACGCAACTGGCTGACCAGCGGGCCGGCGGTGAAGTAGTAGCCGGAGGCGTAGATGATGTCCGGGTTGTCCGACTTCACTTTCGAGACGAGCGCGCCGAACTGGCGGTCTGCCATGCCGTATTCGTATTCGTTGATGATCTGCAGGCCGAACTTCGGCGCGCCTTCCTTGAAGCCGGCGGCGAGCGCCTGGCCGAAGTCGTTCTTCAGCGTGATCATCACGACCTTCTTCTTGCCGAGGTTCTGCGCCAGCATCGACCCGGCGCGGCCCTGCACCTCGCCCATCGCCGCCGTGCGGAACATGTAGTCGCCGGCCAGCGTGATTTCAGGATGGATCGCATAGGCAACCACGTACGGCACCTTGGCCTGCTGGAAGATCGATGCCGCCGCGCGCGTTGAGCCGGAATACGAACCGGACACCGCGCCGACCACCTTGTCCTTCTCCACCAGCTTGGTGGCGACCGGCACGGCCTCCTTCGGCGACGCCTGGTCGTCGTAGATCACCAGCTCCAGTTTTTGTCCGGCGACGCCGCCCCTGGCATTGGCTTGCGCCACGGCCAGCTTCGCGCCTTCCAGCGCGGACTTGCCGTCGGATGCGGCAAAGCCGGTCAGCGGCACGTTGAAGCCGATCTTGATATCGGCTAAGGCGGGCGCAGCCGTGAAGGCGGTAAAGGCCGCGCCAAGGGCTGCGAAAGTAAGTAGTTGCTTGCGGCGGAATGGAATCATTTATTGTCTCCTGAAGTTGCATCACAAAGCACACCGAACGTTGCTTGAACCCGATTGCGTACCCGAAGCCATGGACCGGTTCGAGTCGTCCGGTGTATCATAAGTTGTCTATACAACTCGCGCAAGAAAAATCTTATTTGACAATACAAGTCGTTACCCTACAATGCAGGCTCACTGACGAGAGGGCGGGATGAAAGACGGTTCGGAAAGCAGGATGGCATCGGAAGAAACAGCGGAGCGCGTGCCTGCTTTCCAGCACATCAAGAATTACCTGCTGGCAGAAATCCAGGCGGGAACCTGGAAGGAGGGGGAGGCGATTCCTTCCGAGCAGGCGCTGGCGAAACAGTTCGGCGTGTCGCGCATGACCGTGAACCGCGCGGTGCGCGAACTCACCGACGAGCAGATCCTGACGCGCGTCCAGGGTTCCGGCACCTACGTCGCGCAGCACAAGTACCAGGCGACGCTGGTCGAGATCAAGAGCATCGCGGAAGAAGTGCGGGCACGCGGCGACGCGCACCGTAGCGAACTGCACTTGCTGGAACGCAGCAAGGCAAACGAATTGCTCGCGCAGCCGTTCGGCGTCAAGGCCGGCCATCCGCTGTTCCATTCGGTGATCGTGCACTTCGAGAACGACATCCCGATCCAGGTCGAGGACCGCTGGGTCAATCCCGAAGTCGCGCCCGACTACATGCAACAGGACTTCTCCGCGATCACGCCAAACGAATACCTGATGGCCGCCGCGCCGCTGCAAGGCGTGCAATACAGCATCGAAGCGCTGGTTGCCCCGCGCGAGATCGCCGAAATGCTGCACATCACATCGCGCGAGCCTTGCCTCGTCCTCAAACGAAGGACACTGTCAAAAGGCCAGGTCGCCACCGTCGCCACCATGTGGCACCCGGGCAGCCGTTATCAGTTTGCAGGGAGTTTTTAGGGGCTTGTCCACGAAAAACACGAAAAACACGAAAAATCGGGTTTTTTTCCTTTCGTGTTTTTCGTGGGCAAAGGTTTTTTAAGCCCTTCGCCTTCCGATGGCAGTGGGGAGAGCGTTCAGGATTTTCCACAAAAGGCACAAAAAGCACAAAAAATCATGTTTTTATTTTTGTGTTTTTTGTGTCTTTTGTGGACAAAAAATTTTCAGCGCGCCGCCTTCTGTCTGAAGAGAAGGGGACTGAATGCCTTCGCGGATACCGACACGAAATCTCCTTCGTGGAGACCATCGACTTCGTCATCGGAAGCAATCACTTCGACGATATCCTGGCCGATCAGCAGCGAGACGATATGCACGACTTCTTCGTGGCGGATTGCCAGCACCTGCGCATGGACGTTGAGCTTGCCGGCGACGCGGTGCTGCAGGAAGACTTCCGAGGGGGTGCCGGTTTCAACGATGCGACCATTCTCCAGCTTCAGCACGCGCTGCGACAGCTTGAACACTTCGCCGATGTCGTGGCTGACGAGCAGGGTAGTGAGGCCGAGGTGCTGATGCAGGCGCAGCAGATCGTCTTGCAGCTGGCTGCGCATGGCGGCATCGAGTGCGGAAAGCGGTTCGTCGAGCAGCAGCAGCTTCGGCCTGCGCGCCACCGCGCGCGCTAGTGCGACGCGCTGCTTCTGGCCGCCCGACAAGGTACCGGGCAGGCGTTGCTGCAGGGCCGTCAGCCCAGCCAGTTCGAGCAGGTCATCGACCCATGCGCTGTCGCTCGTCGTCGTGGCATAGGCCACGTTCTCGCGCACGGTCAGGTTGGGGAACAGCGCGTAGTCCTGGAACACGAAACCGATCGCGCGTTTCTGCGGCGGCAGGTCAATGCGCTTCTGCGCGTCGAACCAGGTTTCCCCGTTCACCATGATGCGACCGCTGTCCGGTTCGGTCAGGCCGGCCAGCATGCGCAGTACGGTCGTCTTGCCCGCGCCCGAGGCGCCGAAGAACGTGACCAGGCTGCCTTCCTCGATGACGGCGTCGACGACCAGATCGAGGCGGCCGGATGCGCTCTGCAAAGACTTGTTGACGGCGAAGTCGATCATGTCAGCGCGCCACGAGCCATTTCTTGTTGACCATATAGACCGCGAGCAGGATCGCGAAGCTGATCGCAAACAGCACGAAGGCGTAGAAGTTCGCGGCGGCGTAATTCAGGCTCTCGACTTCATCGTAGATGGCGATGGACGCCACCTTCGTCACGCCGGGGATGTTCCCGCCGATCATCAGGATCACGCCGAATTCGCCGATGGTGTGCGCGAAGCTCAGTACCGCGCCCGACAACAGGGCAGGCCTGATGTTCGGCAGGAGTACCCGGAACAGTGTCACGAGGTCGGACTTGCCGAGTGTGCGCGAGGCCTCGACCAGCGATGCGGGCAGACCCTGGAAACCGGACTGGACCGGATGCACCATGAACGGGAGGCTGAAAATCACCGAGCCGATGACCAGGCCCGCGAAGCTGAATACCAGCCGGACATGCAACCATTGCTCCAGCCATTGGCCGAAGGCGTACTGCGGGCTGAAGGCGAGCAGCAGGTAGAAGCCGAGCACCGAGGGCGGCAGCACCAGCGGCATGCTCACCAGCGTCTCAATGACTGGCTTGAGGCGGGTTCGCGTAGTGGCGATCCAGTAGGCGAGCGGGATGCCGACGATGAGCAGGATCAGGGTCGTGATTGCCGCGAGGCGGAAGGTCAGCAGCAGCGGTTGCCAATCGTAAATCATGGCGCTGCCTCCGGCACCAGCGTCATCTCGTTGGCCTTCACGAGACCTTCGACTTCATCGCCGACGGCGAGCGACAGTGCGTGCGATGAGCGCGTGGTGATGACCGATTCGATTGCGTGGCCCTGGAAGTCCAGCGTCGCCTTGCTCAGCAGTTTGCCGCGTTCGATGGCAGTGACGGTGCACGGAATGCGGTTGCGCATGCTGATGAGGCCGGACAGGTTCTTCGCCAGCGACACTTCCGTTTCCTTGAACAGCAGCGTCACCGCCATGCCCGTTTTCCAAGCTGCGACTTCATCGCCCGCGCCGATCATCGTCGCCGTGAAGCGCTGCACGCCGATGGCGACTTCGACCACCGCGATGCTGCCGTGCACATCGACTGCGGCGATGACGGCCGGCAAGCGATTCATGGCAACAGGTATCCGTAGCGTTCGAAGATGGCGCGCGCTTTCGCCGAGAGCACGAAATCATGGAACTGCTGCGCCAGCTTCGAATTGTCCTGCTGGCCGTGTTTGAGCACGACGATGCCTTGCGCGATCGGCTGGTACGCCGCCTTGGGCACATCGATCCACTTGCCCTGGCCTTGCATTTCCGGAGAGAGGACGACTGACTTCGCGGTGAAGCCGGCGTCGGCCGCTCGCGAATGGATGTACTGGTTGGTCTGCGCAATGCTCTCGCCGAATACCAGCTTGTCCTTCAGCGCGCCATCCAGTTTGAAATAGGCGAGCGCCTTCATCGTCTCGCGGCCATAGGGCGCGGTCTTCGGATTGGCGACGGCGATCCGGCTGACTGCCGGCGCGGAGAGGGTATCCTGCCACTTGCCGAGATCGAGATCCTTCATCGTCCACAGTACCAGCCCGCCATAGGCATAGACCTTGGGCGCAGCCGCGGCAAAACCCTCCTTGTGCAGCTTTTCCGGATAGTCCATGTCGGCCGACAGGAATACGTCGAACGGGGCGCCGCTCATGATCTGCGCGCTCAACTTGCCGGAAGAGTTGAACACCGGCTTCACGTCATGGCCGGTGTCCTTCCTGAACGCCGCCTGCAGTTCGTCGAAGGCATACTGCACATTGGCGGCGACAGCGACGGTCAGCGTGCCGGCGAAGGCCGCCGGTGAAGCGAGGGACAGCAGGGCGGCAAGAAGAACGGGTAAGCGGAAGGGGAAGCGTTTCATGCCGCCATGCTCCTTACATGAGGATGATGTCGTACTGTTCCTGGTGGTAAATCGTCTCCACCTGCAGGGAAATCGGCTTGCCGATGAAGTCGCCCAGCATGGCGAGGTGCTGCGATTCTTCTTCCAGGAACATGTCAACCACGACTTGCGAGGCAAGAATGCGGAACTCGCGCGGATTGAACTGCTTGGCCTCGCGCAGCAGCTCGCGCAGGATTTCGTAGCAGATGGTGCGCGCGGTCTTCACCTGACCCTTGCCGCCGCAGGCCGGGCAAACTTCGCACAGGATGTGCGCCAGCGATTCGCGCGTGCGCTTGCGTGTCATCTCGACCAGGCCGAGCTGCGAGAAGCCGGAGACCGACACCTTGGTGCGGTCGCGCGACAACGCCTTGTTCAGTTCGTTGAGCACCGCATTGCGATGCTCGTTGTTCTCCATGTCGATGAAGTCGAGGATGATGATGCCGCCGAGGTTGCGCAGGCGCAGCTGGCGCGCGATCGCATGCGCGGCTTCCAGGTTGGTCTTGAAGATCGTGTCGTCGAAGTTGCGGCCGGTGACGTAGCTGCCGGTGTTGACGTCGATGGTGGTCATCGCCTCGGTCTGATCGATGATCAGGTAGCCGCCCGACTTCAGATCGACGCGGCGGCCCAGGGCGCGCTGAATTTCCTCCTCGACGCCATACAGGTCGAACAGCGGCCGTTCGCCGGTGTAATGCACCAGCTTCGCCAGCACCGACGGCGTGTAGGTTGCGCCGAACTGCTGCAGTTTCTGGAAATTCTCGCGCGAGTCGATCTGGATGGTCGAGGTGTCGTCGTTCACGAAATCGCGCAGCACGCGCTGCGCCAGGTTCAGGTCCTGGTACAGCAGCGTCGGCGCCGGGTTGGTCTTGGCCTGCTGCGTGATGGCGGACCAGGTCTTGCGCAGGTAATCGATGTCCATCTGCAGGTCGGCCTCGGTCGCATCCTCGGCCATGGTGCGGATGATGAAGCCGCCTTTCTCGTCCTGCGGCAGCAGCTTCTGCACCCGGCTTTTCAGCGCCTCGCGGTCGGACTCGTTCTCGATGCGCTGCGAAATGCCGATGTGCGAGTCCTGCGGAAGAAAGACCAGCATGCGGCCCGCGATGGAGATCTGCGTCGACAGGCGCGCGCCCTTGGTGCCGATCGGATCCTTGATTACCTGCACCATGACCGACTGGCCGTCGTACAGCAGCTTTTCGATCGGTGTCTGGGGCGTGCTCGTGTTGTCGTGGGGACGCGCTTCCCAGATGTCGGCCACATGCAGGAACGCCGCTCGTTCCAGGCCGATGTCGATGAAGGCGGACTGCATGCCGGGCAGCACGCGCACCACCTTGCCGAGGTAGATGTTGCCTGCCATGCCGCGCGACAGCGTGCGTTCGATATGCAGTTCCTGTACCGCTCCCTGGAGTATCAACGCAACCCGCGTTTCCTGCGGGGTGATATTGATGAGGATGTCTTCGCTCATAAAACGGGTATACCGGCCTGATTTAATAATTCTGCAGTCTCGTGCAGCGGCAGGCCCATGATGCCGGTGTAGCTGCCGGCGATGCGCTGGATGAATACCGCCGCCATGCCCTGGATGCCATAGCCGCCGGCCTTGTCGTAAGGCTCGGACGTCGCGCAGTAGGCGCGCATCGTGTCCTCGGTCAGCTTCGTCAGGGTCACATCGGAAATCTGGGTGAACTGGGTAATGTTCTCGTCCTTGTGCAGCGCCACGCTGGTCATGACCTGGTGCGTGCGCCCGGACAGGAGGCGCAGCATCTCCATCGCCTCGGCCTCTCCGGCGGGCTTGCCGAGGATGCGGCCGTCGATCACGACGGTGGTGTCGGCGGTCAGGATCGGGCGCGCCGGAAGACGGCGCAACAGCATGACCCTGGCCGCGTGCTCGACTTTCTCGCGCGTCACGCGCGATACGTAGGCTTCGGCTTTTTCATCCGGCAATACTTCCTCGCTGACTTCCGGGCCGCGCGGCCCCTGGTCGCGCAACAGCATCAGTTCGAAGTCGACGCCGATCTGGCGCAGCAGTTCGCGCCGGCGAGGGCTCTTGGATGCGAGATAGATCCGTTGTTTTGCCGATTTCATGAAGCCTTGCGTTTCAGTCTTATACCCGGTGGTACGGGTGGTTTTGCGTGATGGACCAGGCGCGGTACAGCTGTTCCGCGAGCAGAACGCGCACCATGCCATGCGGCAGGGTCAGGCTGGAAATCCGGACCAGCATATCGGCATTTGCCTTGAACCCGGCATCCAGCCCATCCGCGCCGCCTATCACGAATGTAACATCACGACCGTCTTGTTGCCACTGCGTCAGGAGTTGCGAAAGTTGCATCGTCGTCAGGTCCTTGCCGCGCTCGTCCAATGCAATGACCCGGCAACCCTTGGGAAGGGCGGCCTCGATCTTCGCGCGCTCCTGCGCCATCACGGTTTCGGCGGTCCGGCTACCGGAGCGTTCGACGGGCTTGATTTCCTTGAGATGAATGCGGCATTCCGGCGGCATGCGTTTCGCATATTCGCTGAATCCGTCCTCGATCCAGGCAGGCATCTTGTGGCCTACCGCAGCGATGATGAGCTGCATGGATGCTGCCCGCTTCGCTTATTCGGCGGCTTTTCTGGTGGTGGCGCGCTTCGTGGCCGTCTTTCTCGGCGCGGCAGTCTTGCCGGCGGCGACCTTCACTGTCTTGCCGGCAGGCGTTCTTGCTGTCTTGGAAGCGGTCTTGGCCGCAGTCTTGGTGGCCGTCGTTTTGGTCGCCGTCTTCCTTGCCGCCGTCTTGCGCGCAGGCTTCTTCGGCTCTTCGTCGAGCGTCGTCTGGCTGGCCGCGATATGGCGCGAACGCTTCTTCGGTGCTTCCTCCACCTCTTCGGCCGTACGCTTCGAGGTGCGCTTGGCGGCGCCCAGCTTGATTTCCTTGTCGCCCCAGATTTCTTCCAGGCGGTAGTACTCGCGGATCGCCGGCTGCATGATGTGAACCACCATGTCGCCCAAATCGACCAGTACCCACTCGCCGGTCTCTTCGCCCTCGATGCTGACGATGTTGCCGCCATGCTCCTTGACCTTGTCGCGCACCGAGGCAGCCAGTGCTTTGGTCTGGCGGTTGGAGGTGCCGGAGGCGATCGCAAGGCGATCGAACATGCTGGTCAGATGCACGGTGTCGAAGACCCGGATGTCTTGCGCCTTGACGTCTTCCAGAGCGTCGATGACGGTGGCTTGCAGTTTTTTGATGTCCATTAGGTATAAAGGTGGTGTTGTTGTATATAGTCTAGCACCCCGGGCGGAATCAGCGCCTCGGGCAGCACCCCGCGTTCCAGTGCGGCGCGGATATGGGTGGCGGAAATATCGACCTCCAGGTTGCTCGCAATGCAGGCCAGGCCGTGGGGTGTTTCGCGGATCTGCTGCGGCGGCGCGGCGCGGCGGGCGAATTCCCGGCCGACTTCGTCGGAAACATGGGCCGGATCCATCGAAAAGCCCGGACGCGATGCAGCGCAGATATGCGCATAGTCGAACAGCTGCCGCCACTCTTTCCACGTGTGCAAATGCTGCAGCTGGTCGGCGCCGATCAGGAATGCGATCGAGGTGTCCGGCCCGAGTTCCGCGCGCACTGCGCGCAAGGTGTCGATCGTGTAGGTGGGGGTATCGCGCAGGATTTCCAGCCGGTCAATCACGACAGGTACGGGCATCCCACCGAAAGCGATCTCGACCATCGCGACCCGATGTTCGGCGGACGCATGCAAGCCGGTCTTCTGCCACGGTTTCCCGGCGGGGACCACGCGCAATTCGTCGGGTACCAGCAGCGTCGCGAAATATCTGCCGAGCGCAACGTGGCCGTTGTGCACCGGGTCGAAGCTGCCGCCCAGCAATGCGACGCAACGGCGCATCACACCCAGTCCCGCGGCGGCAGGAAGTCGGTGTACAGCTTCGCTTCCGGCGTGCCCGGCTGCGGCTTCCAGTCGTAACGCCATTTGACGACCGGCGGCATCGACATCAGGATCGACTCGGTGCGGCCGCCCGACTGCAGGCCGAACAGGGTGCCGCGATCGAACACCAGGTTGAATTCCACGTAGCGACCGCGCCGGTATGCCTGGAAGTCGCGCTCGCGTTCACCGTACGGCGTGTCCTTGTGCTTCTCCACCAGCGGCAGGTAGGCATCGATGAAATGGTCGCCCACGCTTCGGACCAGTGCGAAACTCCGCTCGAAGCCGAGTTCATTGAAATCGTCGAAGAAAATGCCGCCCACACCGCGCGGTTCCTTGCGGTGCTTCAGGTAGAAGTAATCGTCGCACCATTTCTTGAAGCGCGGGTGCAGCTCGCCACCGAACGGCGCGAGTGCGTCGCGGCACGCCTGGTGGAAGTGCTTTACATCGGCCTCGAAGCCGTAATAGGGCGTCAGGTCCATGCCGCCGCCGAACCACCAGACCGGTTCCTTGCCTTCTTCCGTCGCAATGAAGAACCGCACGTTCATGTGGGAGGTGGGCGCATAGGGATTGCGAGGATGCATGACCAGCGACACGCCCATGGCTTCCCAGCGGCGTCCGGCAATCTCCGGGCGGTTAGCGGCTGCGGTCGGCGGCAGGCTGGTGCCGGTGACGTGCGAGAAGCCGATGCCGCCGCGCTCCAGCACATTGCCTTCCTCCAGGATGCGCGAGATGCCGCCGCCCGCGATCGGGCCGGAACCCGCGGGACGTTCCCACTGATCGGTGATGAACTGCTTGCCATCCAGCTGCTCAAGAGCGGCGACGATGCGCAGTTGCAGGTCGAGGAGGTAGGATTTGACGGTGTCGGGAGAGATAGTCACGGGTCTGGTCGGAGTGCAGTGAGGCCCATTGACTGGGCGAATTGCACGAATTGTATTGCAAATTGGCCATGCGGATGCGCGCAGCCAGAACCTCCCTTCGCCGCCCACTGCGGGAAGGGGGACGATGCTGTCGCGGGCACCTGGTGGGTCACTTGGCGACGGGATGCGCATAAATGCGCATCCCGTC
>JAKACN010000055.1 GCA_021821365.1 Pseudomonadota bacterium
GCATCACAGCCGCGTGGTCCGCCTGCATGACGCCACGGTGCGGCTCGGCCACCTGACCCACCAGTTGCTGGCGCTGGCTCGTTCGGGCCCCGAAGCCAACATCGGCAATGAGCGCCGCGGGATCGACCTTGCCGACCTGCTGCGCGCCAGCGCCTCGTCCTGGTTCGATGCCGCGCTGGCCAAAGGCATCGACCTCGGCTTCGAGCCGGAGCCGGCGCTGGTCGAAGGCTCCGAGTGGCTGCTGCGGGAACTGCTCGCCAACCTGATCAACAATGCCATCCAGTACACGCCGCGCGGCGGCGCAGTGACGGCGCGCAGCGGGATCGGCGAAGACGGCCGGCCGTTCGTGGAAGTGGAAGACAACGGGCCGGGCATTCCGCAGTACGCGCATGAGCGCATCTTCGAGCGTTTCTACCGGCTTGCCGACGGCTCCTCCACCGGCACCGGGCTGGGGCTGGCCATCGTCAAGGAAGTGGCCGACCGGCACGATGCGACGATCAGCCTGCAAAGCTCCTCCGAAAAGGGCGGAACCTGCATCAGGGTAAGTTTCGTGCCGGCGTGAAGCGCGGTCGCGCCGTCGCCCTCCTACTCCAACGCCATCGCATTGCCTGCGCGTTCCGATTTGACCGCCGCGACGAAGCAGGCCAGCGAAATCACCGACACCGTGAACAGGATGCCGACCAGCCACGCGGGAGAAGAATTGACTTCGATGAACGCCGCCGCGGCAATCGGCCCGGCCGCCTTGGCCACCAGCGACGGCCCGGCCAGCGCGCCGGAAATCGCGCCGTAGTTTTCGCGGCCGAACAGCGCCTGCGGCACCGTGCCGCGCACGATGGTGAGCACGCCATTGCTCGCGCCGTACAGGATGCAGAAGGCGGCGACCGCAACCTCGTGCTGCCCGAGGAACAGCAGCGCGCACAAGCCGGCCGGCATGATGGCGAAGGTCAGCTTGCCGATCGTCTGCGGACGAATATGCCGCGCAAAGGTCATCTCGCCGATGCGGCCGGCGACCTGCATCGGCCCGATCAGTGTCGACACCAGCACCGCCGTGCCGGCGCTATGGCCGAAGCGCTGCAGCAAGGGAATCAGGTGCACCGACAGCGTGGAAAGGATGAGCATGTTGGCGGAGAACGCGAACGCCAGCTTCCAGAAGGTCGGATCGCGCAGGGCTTCATGCAGGGTGTAGTCGCGCGCCGCCTTCGACGCCGCCGGAACCGGGCGGCGCGGCCCGGCGTGCAGCAATGCGTGCAGCGGCGCGCACAGCAGCAAATGGATCAGGCCGTAGACCAGGAAGGTATCGCGCCAGCCGAGCAGGCCGTTGAGCTTCAGCGTGAGCGGCCAGAACACGGTGCTGGCCAGCCCGCCGAACAGCGTCAGCACGGAAATGCCCTTGCGCGGACTGTGGAGAAATTCGCGGTTGATGGTGGCGAACGCGGCTTCGTACAGGACCATCGCCATCGCGAGGCCGATCATTGTCCATGACGCAAGGTAAAGCGCGAAAGAATGCGTGAACGCAAGGCCAATCATGCCCGCGCCCGCCAGCAGCGAGCCGATGCCCATCACCGCGCGGCCGCCGTAGCGATCGATCAGCATGCCGGCCGGCGTCGCGGCCAGACCCGACACCAGCAGGCTCCAGGAGTAGGCGCCGAACACGAGTTCGGTGCGCCAGCCGAATTCGCGCTGGATGTCGTGCGCCACGATGGCGAATGCGTAAAACAGCGAACCCCATGACACGATCTGCGTGATGGCCATGAGGCGGATGATCTTCCAGGGGTCTTTGCGGTCGGACATGCGTGGGCGGGCGATGGTACGGGTGTCGATCCCTCAAGTGTAACCGCAGGGCATACCGTCGCCTACCACCGCGCCCAATGATCTTCCGTCATGCCGAACAGCCGCTCGACCGCGCGCGGCGGCGCGTCGGGCGCGGGCTTGACCCAGCCGCTGAAGGTGCCGATAGGCTGGATGTAGCGCGATGCTGCGATCAGCAGGCGCTTGTTTGCGCGGCGCGCGCCTTCCGGCCGGAAATGCAGATCGAGCAGGCCGTCGTCGGTGTAAATGTGCCAGGGCGCGAGCGGATGGGCGGGATCGTAATCGAAGCGCGCATGCGCGAGCGGAATCAGGCAGCCGTCCAGCCAGAGCGCGTTCTCGCGATCCTCGAAGTAGCCGTCCTGCAGGTTGAAGCCGAGTTCCAGGCTGTGCGCGGAGGCCCAGCGCCAGGCGGTGCGGCGCGCCAGCAGGCCGTTCGAATAGTCGTAGCTGGCGACGCCGCCCCGCAGATCGTAGACGCGACCACCTGCCTGCACCTTGCCGGTCACCGGCATGCCGGGCGATTTCTGCGTCGCATGCACCGAGCCGCCGCAGATCGGGCCTACCGCCAGCAGAAGGGGCGCACTGCCGCCGGCGTCGAGTTCGGCATCGATCCGGAAGTCGCCGCAATGCAGAAGAACCTGATGGCGCTTTCCGTCCAGCGGCGTGCAGGCGATCCTGTTGCCGAGCCAGCGGAAGGAGCTGCCCTGCCCCGGGTGCTGCGCCACCTGCGCGCCCAGCCCCGGCAATCCGTTCTGCGCGTAGGCCGCCACCTCCTTGCCGAGCCGCCGGTCGAAGGCATAGGCGAAGGCGGCAGTGGCCCAGCCGATGTCGATGACCGCCATGCCGCAGAACAGCGCATCGGTCGCGAGCGCGACGTAGTGCCAGCGCTTGTGGTGGGTGCGGCGCCAGAACGCGCTGCGTGCGTAGGGGGCATCGAGCCGTGTCCAGTCGATGCTTTCGGCGGCGCCGGCGAAGCGGCCGAAGCGTGGCAGGCCGTCCGGTCCGGGTATCTGGCGCGGTGCCGTGGGCAGGAGTTGCTGCGAGGTGGATGGCATCATGATCAGTCTCGTCAGGGTTGCGTCGCCAGACGCAGGACCGCTTCGCGCGCCGCCTTTTCCAGGCCTTCCAGTTCCGGGCGCTTCGGCCGGTTACGCAGCCGGAACAGCATCAAGCCCTCGACCTGGGCCACGATCAGCGCCGCGCGAATGATGCAATCCTCATCCGAAATGCGCGGCGACATGCCCTGGATCAGCTTGAAGATCGCCTTCCGCTCGCGCACCTGCATCTTCTCCATCAGGGCGGAGGCGAAAGTATTGCGCGTCGCCAGCGCCCAGAACTCGAAGAACATGCCGCGCGTGACCGGGTCGCCCATTTCCTCGAGGAACATATCGATCGTCGCCAGGAACTGCTCGACGCGCGACTTGCCCACCATGGAAGCGACGATATGGTCGATCTTCTCCTGGAACTGATTCAGCGAGTCGAGCAGCAGGGCTTCGATCAGCGTGTCCTTGCTGCCGAAGTAGTGCTGCACGTTGCTCAGACTGACGCCGACATGCGCCGCCACGCTCCGCATCGACAGCCCGCCATAGCCTTCCGCCGCGAAGATTTCGCGTGCCGACTGCAGGATGTCCCGCGCCCGCTCGTAGCCCTTCTCCGTGGTGTTCGAGGTCTTTCCCTTGAGCGAAGTCTTGAGTACGGACGGCATGGTCAGTGGCATTGCAGGGTTAATTGATCGATCGCAAAATTATCCCACGTCCGTTGACGAATAGTACGCATGACCTATAATGTCTTTTCCTTTAGGTCAATCGACCTAATAAATAGCACGAAGACAATTTTTCCAATTTGACGGAGCACAACATGAGTCGAAAAGTGTATGTCGCCGGCGTGGGCATGATCCCCTTCGCCAAGCCGGGCGCGAGCGCCAGCTACGATCAGATGGGCGCGGCGGCCGGGCGGCTTGCGCTGCGGGACGCGGGCATCGACTACGCGCAGGTGCAGCAGGCGTACGCCGGCTACGTGTACGGCGACTCCACCAGCGGCCAGAAGGCAATCTATCAGCTCGGCATGACTGGCATTCCGGTCGTCAACGTGAACAACAACTGCTCCACCGGCTCGACTGCGCTCTTCCTCGCCCGACAGGCCGTGGCAAGCGGCGCCGTCGACTGCGTGCTGGCGCTCGGCTTCGAACAGATGAGCCCCGGCGCGCTCGGCTCCGTGTTCCAGGACCGTCCCACGCCCTTTGACGCCTTCGACGCCGTCACCGACAAGCTGGTCGGCATGCCGGAAATCCCGCTGGCGCTGCGTTACTTCGGCGGCGCGGGCCTCGCCCACATGAAGAAGTACGGCACGACGCTCGACACCTTCGCGAAGATCCGCGCGAAGGCCAGCCGCCATGCCGCGAACAATCCGCTCGCGTTGTTCAGGAAGGTGGTCTCCGCCGACGACGTGATGAACGCGCCGATGATCTGGCCGGGCGTGATGACGCGCCTCATGGCCTGCCCGCCGACGTGCGGCGGCGCGGCCGCCGTGCTGGTCTCGGAAGAATTCGCCAGGAAGCATGGCCTCAACACCTCGGTGCACATCGCCGCGCAGGCCATGACCACCGACCGCCCGGTGACTTTCGAGTCGGACGACATGATGCAGCTCGTCGGCTACGGCATGGCGAAGGAAGCGGCGAACAAGGTGTACGAAGAAGCGGGCATCGGCCCGGACGCGCTGGATGTCGTCGAATTGCACGACTGCTTCGCGCAGAACGAACTGATTACCTATGAAGCGCTCGGCCTGTGCCCGGAAGGCGGCGCGCAACGCTTCGTCGATGCCGGCGACAACACCTATGGCGGCAAGGTGGTCACGAATCCCTCGGGCGGTCTGCTGTCGAAGGGCCATCCGCTCGGCGCGACCGGCCTCGCGCAGTGCTACGAGCTGACGCACCAGTTGCGCGGCACGGCGGAAGCGCGCCAGGTCGACGGCGCGCGCACCGCCTTGCAGCACAATCTCGGCCTCGGCGGCGCCTGCGTCGTCACCCTGTATCAGGCATCCTGATGCCTTCCACGCACTCGACATCGAGAGGAACAACATGAACACCACTCCCCCCTGGATGACGCCGGAACTCGAAGGCTTTCGCGACGCCGTGCGCCGCTTCGTCAATGCGGAAATCGTGCCGCACCAGGACGCCTGGAAGAAGCAGCAGCATGTCGACCGCAGCCTGTGGAACAAGGCCGGCGAAATGGGCATGCTGCTGGCCGACATCCCCGACACCTACGGCGGCTCGGGCGGCACCTTCGCGCACCAATGCGTCGTGTTCGAGGAACTCAGCTACGCCGGCGACACCGCGTTCGGCCTGCACGTACACGCCATCGTCGCGCACTACCTGCTGAACCAGGGCACCGAAGCGCAAAAGCAGAAATACCTGCCGAAGCTCGCCAGCGGCGAGATGATCGCCGCCATCGCCATGACCGAACCGGGCGCGGGCTCCGACCTGAAGGGCGTGCGCACCACCGCGCTGAAGGACGGCGATGCCTATGTGCTGAACGGCTCCAAGACCTTCATCTCCAACGGCTACCTTGCCGACCTGATCCTGGTCGTCGCCAAGACCGAACCGGAAGCCGGCGCCAAGGGCGTATCGCTGATGCTGCTGGAAACCCGCAACTGCGAAGGCTTTCGCGTCGGCCGCATCCTGGAAAAGCTCGGCCAGAAAGGACAGGACACCTGCGAACTGTTCTTCGACAACGTGCGCATGCCGCTCGACAGCGTGCTCGGCGGCGTCGAAGGCAAGGGCTTCATCCAGCTCATGACTGAGTTGCCCTACGAGCGCACCATCATCGGCGTGGCCGGCGTCGCCAGCATCGAGCGCGCGTTGCAGCTCACCGTCGAGCACACGCGCGAACGCAAGGCCTTCGGACAGCCGTTGATCGAGATGCAGAATACGCGCTTCGTGCTGGCCGAGATCAAGACCGAAGCCACCGTCGCCCGCACCTTCATCGACCGCTGCATCGTCGATATGATGGAAGGCCGCATGGACGCCGTGCTCGCCTCGATGGCGAAATACTGGATTTCCGATCTGCAATGCGCCGTGGTCGACAAATGCCTGCAGCTCTTCGGCGGCTACGGCTACATGCTGGAATATCCGATCGCGCAGATGTATGCCGATGCCCGCGTGCAACGCATCTACGGCGGCGCCAACGAGATCATGAAGGAAATTATTTCGCGCTCGTTGTAAGATGACGCGACCATGAAGATACAAATCGCCTCCGATCTCCATCTCGAATTCCTCGCGCGCCGCTTCCCGGACTACCGCGTGGTGGAACCAACCGAGGCCGACGTGCTGGTGATCGCAGGCGACATCCACAAGGGCAACCGCGCCATCGAGGCCTTCCGCGACTGGCCGATCCCTGTGCTCTACGTCCACGGCAACCATGAGGCCTACCACCACGATTACGCCGAGATGGTGAAAAGCCTGCGCGAGACAGCGGAGGGCACCAACGTCCGCGTCCTCGAATGCGACGAACATGTGCACGGTGGCGTACGCTTCCTCGGCTGCTGCCTGTGGACCGACTACCAACTGTACGGCGACAGGCAGGCCGAAGCCATGGCGGAAGCCGAGCGCACGCTGATCGACCATGAGCTGATCAAGCTGAATGGCGGCCTCTTCCTCCCGCGCGACGCCGAAGCGCTGCATCTCGCCTCGCGCGCATGGCTGGAGAACAAGCTGCAGGAAAGTTTCGACGGTCCGACCGTCGTGATCACCCACCATGCGCCGCACCCCGCATCCATCCACCCGCGCTTCGCCGGCAGCCTGCTGAACCCGGCGTTCATCACCGATCTCGGTCCGCTGGTGGAACAGGCCGACGTCTGGATCCACGGCCACGTCCACGACAGCTTCGATTATCGCGTCGGCAAGACGCGCGTCATCGCCAACCCGCGCGGCTACACGCTGAACCGCTCGGATGCACCATCGACGGCGGAGCTGCAGTGGGAGAATCCAATGTTTGATGCGCGGATGGTGATTGAGGTGTAGCTGGTTCGAGCGACCTTCGCATTAACCGGCTAAACGGCTAACCGGCGGATTGACCGACCGCATTGAACGCTTCGTGGAACGTAACGACGCCTTGAGGAAACCGGCCGTCGAAAGATAGCGCGAAGAAGAACTCCGGTGGTACGCCCTCATGCACAAGTCCCGGAATGTTCTTGAACCCGAACTTCGTGTAGTACGCGGGATGTCCGACGAGGCAGCAACCACGGGCATTCATGGCTTTCAGTCGCGACAGCCCTTCCCCAATCAGCGCTTTTCCGATGCCCTGCCGCTGGTACGCCGGTAATACCGAAACAGGCCCCAGCCCATACCAGCTCTCGGTACCGTCCGACATGACGACCGGAGAGAACGCGATATGCCCGATGACCCGGCCATCCGTTTCGGCGACCAGCGATAGCGTGAGCGCACTGGCAGCGCGCAGCGCCTCGATGATGAATTGCTCCGTGTGGTTGCTGATCTCCAATGTCTTGAACGCGGCGATGGTTACCTCGCCGATTTGATCTGCATCGGTGACGGTTTCGCTTCTTATAAGAAGATGCGGAGTCATATGTGCCTCTCTCCTTCTGCCGACTTAGTCAGCGCGTTAACCATCGACCAAGACGTTGGAGCGCGAAAGGCGCATACATCGCGTCCGATGTTGGACTTTGCAGCCCAGCCTGCCGCGCACGTCGGGCCTCATGCCGAGGCCAGCAGCCTGAAGGCCCAGTACAAACCGATTGCCATTTGCACGGCAAAGGCGGTGAAGCGGATGGTCACTGCCGTCGAGGACACCGAAGCAAGATGCACGAGTGATTGAAACACGCGGCAGCCGAGAAACAGGTAGGCCAGCGGGTCGGTAATGGATGTGCGGCCGGTGGCAATCGCGATGAGAAGCAAGCCGCCAAATATCGGGAGATTCTCGATGCAGTTGGCATGCGCACGAGCCAACCGTTGCATGAAAGGAGACAAATTTGCGTTGTCCGGGGTGAAGGCGTTTGCGCGAACCTTCCCGCGCAATACCAGTTGTGACCGGACGATCTCCATGAGCGTGAGAAGCAGTAGCGTCCAGGCGATAAAGGAAGTCAGTGCGACGGCGCTTGGCGAACTCATGGCAAATCTCCCCAGTGAGGCTGCCGCTCGATAGAAGGGTTGGGCGTCATTTCCCGTGCCCCTCGACAAACGCAGCAAGATTGTCCAGCGTCGATTTCAGTCCGACCTCATGCTCTTCTGGCCGTATTCCCTCTGGAACATCTTCGCAGCGCACCGTGACGAGGGTTGCGCCATTTTCCGCGTCCAGCGTCCATGTCAGTCGCATCTCGCCCGAGAACTGTGGATTGTCGCTGTCAAATGTGACTGCCTGTTCGATGCATCTGTTCGGGACAAGCCTGACGTATCGTACGTTGACCTCATCGAAATTCGACGAGGTCTTCCCGGTGGCGCGATGCGGTTCGCCGTATGCGAGACGCATCCGGTACGAACCACCTTCATGGAATGCAAATGCCAGCATCATCCCGGTCATGCCTTGGGGTGGCAGCCATATTTCCATCGCCTCCCGGTCCGCGAAAGCCCGATAGATCGCGGACGCAGACGCGCGAATCTGCTTCGACGCTGAATCAATTCTCTTGGACATGGGTTATGCGCGCTGATGACGCCCAACGCCGGGCTAACTGGTACGAAGTATAACCAAGCCGCTCGAATCCCGCCCTTGAATTCCCCCAATCGTTCCGTCCTGAACGTTAGAACTCGTAGAGGGTTGGGCTGACGCAGGAAGCCCAACATCTTCTCTGCCATGCGCTCGCGTGTCGCTCGCCGACAAACGCCAAATAGCGTGCTAATGATCCGGCAAAACCACCATGGCGACGATGTCGAAAGGCTGAGGTTGGCGGACTCTCCGCACCGCATGTTGACGGGATGCAATGCGCTTGTTCAGAAAGGCGTTCTTCTGGGTCGACGAGATTGACCGTGAAAAATACGTTGCGCCGGAAGTGTTCGATCTGCGGTATCACGTTGGACTTGCCATATTCAGTGTGGGATTTTGCAGTCCAATCTACTGCTCCATGTTTTCGATAAATTTCCGCGTATATATCTAGCGTTAAATAATTATCAAAAGGTCATCCGCCCCGTCACCTAAATTGCAATAAGCGCAAGATCGCAGCACATGCTTGATTGCCGCAGCATCTCCGCCCCGTCGTAAGTTCCGCCCTCCCGCCTGAACAAAACCCATCTTTGGTAGAATGACCCCATCCCTTCACACCGCCCCACCATGCACCTGACCCACTTTTCCGATATCGGACTCCGTGTCCTGATGTACCTCGCCCAGACCGGCGAGAGGAAGGTGCCGGTGACGGTGGCGGAAATCGCGACACAATTCGAGATCCCCGTGAATCACCTGGTCAAGGTGGTCGGGCATCTGGCGCGCGCCGGGTGGATACTCGCGGTACGCGGGCGCAATGGCGGGATCAGCCTGTGCGCCGATCCGGCGGAGCTGAAGATCGGCGCGGTGCTGCGCGAACTCGAGGGCGACACGGAGCTGGTCGGCTGCGAAACCCGCGACTGCACGCTCAAGCGCGCCTGCTCCTTGCGCGCTGCGCTGCGGACAGGACTGAGCGCGTTCTATGACGCCATGGATGGCTACACCCTGGCGGAGATCACCGAGGGCACCACCGGAAGGCAGATCGCGCGGATGCATCACAGCTTCCTGCGAGAGTTGCCACGCGCGGCCTGCGTGCCGCGAGCGCGCTGATTTTTTCATTGGCATTCAACTGCCGCTGCGCGCAGGCCTGCATGGCTGCCGCCTCATTCAAGACATCATGAAATTCGAAACAGTCACGGAAAAATCCATTCGCGTCCTGGTCGACACGTTCTACGACAGGGTGCGCAAGGACGACGTCCTGGGACCGGTGTTCGACGAAGCCCTGCACGGCAAATGGGATGAACACATGCCGCGCATGTATGCGTTCTGGTCGACGGTCCTGCTCGGCACTGCCCGCTTCCAGGGCAATGTCTTCGGCAAGCACATGGCATTGAGCGGCATCCGCGAAGAGCATTTCGAGCGCTGGCTGTCCCTGTTCAAGCGGACGGCAACGGACTTGTTCGAGAATGCGGCCTCCAGGGAGATGCTGCTGGTCGCGGATCGCATCGCCGGCAGCCTGCAGCTCGGGTATTTCGGGGAGCGGACGGTGCGCCTGTAATGCGTCGCAATCCGCATGAAGCCTTCTTCGCGCTCCACCGCAACGCCTGAGCCGATCCTGCCCGGTGGCAATCCATTGCTGCATTTTCTTGTTCTTGCGCAAAGGAACCGTTCCTTAAGAACGCCTTAAGGTTTGCTTTTTAGAGTTGCACGTCATAAAAATGAATGACGAACAGCTCATGAAACGCACCAACACAATTTTCTTTCTGCCGCTTCTTTTCGGCATCGCGCTGGCCTCCGCGAGCGCGGCATCTCCCGATTTACTCAAGCTGAGCGACGACCAGGCAAGCAAGTCCGGCATCGTGCTGGGGCGCGTCGCGTCCTCTTCCGCCGCCGCGAGCGACGGCCTGCGCCTTTCCGGCAGCGCGGTGTTTCCCGCCAAGGCGACCCAGGTCATCAGCGCTTCGGCGTCCGGCGTCGTGCAGGCGGTGCTGACCGAGCCGCTGGACAAGGTCGCCGCCGGCGCGCCCGTGGTCCGCATCCACAGTCCGCAGCTGCTGGAATGGCAGCGCAGCTATGTGCAGGCCAGCGTGCAGGCGCAGCTTGCGGGAAGGAAGTATCAGCGCGACGAGGCACTGTTCAAGGAAGGCATCATCGCGGAAAGCCGCTTGCAGGAGGCGCGCAGCGCGCTGGTGCAGAGCAAGGTGGCCGAGCAGGAGCAGCGGCAGGCGCTGAAGATCGCCGGCATGGGCGACAAGGACATCGGGAAGCTCGCCAGCTCGCAGGCGATTTCCCCGATCCTGACCGTCGCCGCGCCATGGGCGGGCACCATCATCGAGCAGATGGTCACGCCGGGGCAGCGCGTGGACGCCGGCGCGCCGCTGGCGAAGATTGCGCAATCGGGCAAGCTCCTGCTGGAACTGCATGCGGCGAGGACGCAGGCCGCGCAGATCGGCGTGGACGATGCGGTCAGCGTGGACGGCTGTCCGAAGCCGGGGCGCATCAGCGCGGTCGGCATGCAGGTGGACAGCGCCACGCAGAACGTGATCCTGCGCGCCGAGCTGCCCTCGGCGGAGTCCTGCCTGCGTCCGAACCAGTTCGTCGAGGCCGTCGTGAAACCGGGCCGCGCGCAGGCGGGCGCGATGTCGGTGCCGTCGGCGGCGCTGGTGCGCTTCGACGGCAAGGATTATGTGTTCGTGCGCCAGAGCGGCGGGTTCCGTCCGGCGGAAGTGATTGTCGCCAGCCGAGGCGCAGAGAACGCAGCGGTGCAGGGCGCGCTCAAGGCCGGCGATGAAATCGCGGTGCGCGGCGTGTCGACCCTCAAGGGGATGTGGCTGGGCCTCGGTGGATCTGGCGAGGGCAAATAATGATTTCCCGTCTGATTGCATTTTCGCTGGCGCAGCGGCTGCTGATGCTCGTGCTGACGGCAGCGCTGATCGGCGCCGGCGTGATGGCTTACAAGGGCCTCGCGATCGACGCCTTTCCGGATGTGTCGTCGACCCAGGTCAAGATCATCATGAAAGCCCCCGGCATGACGCCGGAAGAGGTCGAGATGCGCATCACCGCGCCGATCGAGCAGGAGCTGCTGGGCATTCCGAACCAGACCGTATTGCGTTCGCAATCCAAGTACGCGATTGCCGACATCACGCTCGATTTCGAAGATGGCACCGACATCTTCTGGGCGCGCCAGCAGGTCGCCGAACGTCTCGGCAATGTGGCCAAGGATCTACCGGCAAGCGTCTCCGGCGGGCTGGCGCCGATCACGACGCCGCTGGGTGAGATGTTCATGTTCACCATCGAAGGCGAACTGCCGCTGGTCGAAAAACGCACCCTGCTCGACTGGGTGATTCGCCCGCAGCTGCGCGCGATTCCCGGCGTGGCCGATGTGAACGCGCTGGGCGGGCTGGTGAAGAGCTTCGAGGTGGTGCCCGATCCGGCGGCCCTCGCGGCGCGCGGCATCGCGCTCGCGCAACTGCAGGCGGCGCTGGAAACCAACAACCGCAACGATGGCGCGGGGCGCCTGTCGCAGAACGAAGAATCGCTGCTGGTGCGCAGCGACGGCAGCGTGCGCACCATTGACGATGTGAAGGCCATCGCTGTCGCTACGCGCAATGGTGTGGCGGTGCGTGTCGGCGATGTGGCGGAGGTGCGCCTGGGCAGCATGACGCGCTATGGCACCGTCACCAAGGACGGACGCGGCGAGGCGGTCGAGGGTCTGGTGCTCGGCCTGCGCGGCGCCAATGCGCAGCAGGTGGTGGACCAGGTGCGCGCCAAGCTGGTCGAAGTCCAGAAGAGTCTGCCCAAGGGGGTGAGCATCACGCCGTTCTACGATCGCGGCAACCTCGTCGAGCGCGCGGTGGGCACGGTGTCGAAGGCGCTGGTGGAAGCCATCGCACTGGTGATGATTCTGCTCTTCCTGTTCCTCGGCAATCTGCGCGCGGCACTGGTAGTGGCGGTAATCCTGCCCTTGTCGGCGCTCACGACCTTCCTGCTGATGCGCTACTTCGGCCTGTCGGCCAACCTGATGTCGCTCGGCGGTCTGTCGATCGCCATCGGCATGCTGGTGGACGCGGCGGTGGTGGTGGTGGAGAACATCGAAGCGCATGCCGCGCATCCCTCGCCCGGCGCGGCGCGCACCAGGCTGCACACGATCTACCGCGCGGTGCAGGAAGTCGCGGTGCCGGTCACCTCGGGCATGGCAATCATCGTTATCGTGTTCCTGCCGCTGATCACCTTGCAGGGCCTGGAGGGCAAGCTGTTCAAGCCGGTGGCGCTGACCATCGTGTTCGCGTTGTCCAGTTCGCTGCTGCTGTCGCTGACGGTGATTCCGGTGCTCGCTTCGTTCTTTCTCGGCAAGGCGGCGCACCAAAGCCCGTGGCTGGTGCGCAAGCTGGAGAAGGCTTACCTGCCGCTGCTGGATTGGGCACTGGCGCGCAGGAAGACTGTGTACATCGCATCGGTAGCGGCACTGGTCGTGGCGGCCGGCCTGTTCACGCTGGTCGGCAAGTCCTTCATGCCGTCGATGGACGAAGGCGACATCATCATGCAGGTCGAGAAAATGCCTTCGATCAATCTGGCACGCTCCGCGGAACTGGACCAGGCCTTGCAGCGCCGCGTCCTGGAAGCGGTGCCCGAGGTGAAGAGCGTGGTGGCGCGCGTCGGCTCCGACGAACTTGGGCTCGATCCGATGGGACTCAACGAGACCGATACCTTCCTCGTGCTCAAGCCACGCGAGCAATGGCGCAATCCCGACAAGGAAGTGCTGATCGACCGCCTGCGCGAAGTGGCGGCCGAGTTCCCCGGCATCAACGTGAGCTTCACGCAGCCGATCGAGATGCGCACCTCGGAAATGCTGTCCGGCGTGCGCGGCGACCTCGCGGTGAAGGTGTATGGCAGCGACATGCAAAAGCTTAATGCAATGGCCGAACACATCGTCCGCGTGCTGCAAGCCATTCCCGGCAGCGAAGATGTGCTGACGGTGAAGAATGCCGGCGTGCAGTATCTGCAGGTGGATTTCAACCGTGCGGCGATCGGACGCTACGGACTGAGCGTCGAGCAGGTGCAGAACGACTTGCGCATGCTGGTCGAGGGCCGCCCCACCGGCATCGTGATCGAGGAAGGCCGCCGGCTGCCGCTGATCGTGCGCGGCGGCAGCGAACTGCAACTCTCGCCCGAGCGCTTCCAGGAATTGCGCATACCGGTGGCCGACGGACAGGCAATTCCGCTCTCGCACCTGGCCTCGTTGCGGCCGGTGGACGGGCCGGTGAAGGTCGAGCGCGAAAATTCTTCGCGCATGGTGGTGGTGCGCGCCAACGTGCGCGGTCGCGACCTGGTCGGCTTCGTCGACGATGCGAAAGCGGCGGTAGCGAAGCAGGTCCAGCTGCCGGCCGGCTATCGCATCGCCTGGGGCGGGCAGTTCGAGAACCAGCAGCGCGCCGCGGCGCGTCTGCTGGTCGTGGTGCCGATCTCGCTGGCGCTCATTTTCCTGCTGCTGTTCGCGACCTTCGGTTCCGTGCGCCAGGCCACGCTGGTGTTCGTCAATATTCCATTCGCGCTGATCGGCGGCGTAGTCGGGCTTGCGGCCACCGGCGAATACATGTCGGTGCCGGCATCGGTCGGCTTCATCGCGCTGATGGGCATCGCGGTGCTGAACGGGCTGGTGATGATCAGCTATTTCAACCAGCTCAAGGCCAAGGGACTCGGCGCGGCCGAGGTCGTAATCGAAGGTGCGAAGCGCCGGCTGCGCCCCGTGCTGATGACTGCCAGCATTGCGGCCTTCGGCCTGATCCCCCTGCTGCTGGCAACCGGGCCCGGCTCGGAGATCCAGCGACCGCTGGCGATCGTTGTGATCGGTGGGCTGGTAACGTCCACGCTGCTGACGCTGGTGCTGCTGCCCATCCTGTTCCAACAATTCGGCATGGAGAAGAAATGATGGCGCATCAGTACAACTGCGTGCTCACGCTGGCCTTGCCGGCGATGCTGGAGGAAGAAGTGCTCGACCATTTGCAGGAGCATCCGGAATGGGTGAGCGGATTTTCGATCATGCCCGCCGAGGGCTTCGGCGCGAGCCTGAGCCTGCCCACTGCGCTGGAACAGGTGCGAGGACGGGCGCGGCGCCGCGTCATCACGATATTGATGGAGGAAGGAAGCGTCGATCCGCTGCTGGCGAGCCTGCGGGCCGATTTCCACAATCCGGAGATGGCGTACTGGGTGACGCCGCTGATCAGGTTCGGAAGATTCGTATGAGAGCAAAGATGAAGTTTCATGCAGCGTGTTCGATAGCCGCGCTTGCCGTGTCGTGCGGTGTAGCCGCGCAAGAGTATCCCGCCTCCCTGCCGCCGCAGGAGATGGTGCGCAATACGCTGGAACAACTGCCGCAGGTGAAGGCGGCGCGCAACGGCATCGACCTGGAAGAGGCCAATGCCGGACGGCTGCGCGCCGGTCCCTATGAATGGACCGTCAAGGGCGGCGTGCAACGGCGCACCGAAACGGTCAGCAGTACGCGCTACCGCGAAAACGAGCTGGCGATGGAACGTCCGATGCGCTGGTTCGGCAAGGGCGACAAGGACCGCGTGCTGGGCGAGCAGCGCGTGAAGACGGCCGGCTTCGCGCTGGCCGACACCTGGCACGAAGCGGGCCGCGCCTTCCTGCGCAACTGGTTCGACGCGATGCGCGAAGCACGGACCGCCGCGCGGCTGCAGGAACAGGCCGACCTGTTGAAGCAGCAGTCGGACATCGTGCGCAAGCGCGTCAAGGCAGGCGATGCGCCGCGCGTCGAACTCATGCTGACTGAAACCGAATATGATCGGGCATCGGCCGCACAGCGCCAGGCGGAGCAACGCGCAGCGCGCATGCTGTCGGCGTTGCAATCGCAATATCCCGGCATGCAGCTCCGAGTGCCGCAACCGCTGCCCGAACCGGCTCCGCTTGCGGGCGGCGCTGGCGAATGGAAGCAGCGCATTCTCGCCGACAACCACGAAATCGAGCTGGCCCGTTCGATGGCCGACCAGGAAAAGCTGAATGCGGAACGCCTCGCGCTGGACCGCGTGCCCGACCCCACGTTCGGCGTACGCATGGCGCAGGAGCGCGACCGGCAAGAGAAGATCGTCGGCGTCACCTTCTCGATCCCGCTGTCCGGCAGCCTGCGCCGCTCGCAGCATGAAGCCGGCCTGGCCCAGGCGCGCATCGCCGAGGACAAGGCGATGCAAGTGACCGTCAAGGCGGAAAGCGAAGCGATGAGCGTCGCGATGAATGCCGAGGCGGCTTATGAGACCTGGCACAGGCTTGCGCAGGTGGCGAAGCAGACCGACGACAACACGGCGCTGGTGTCGAAGGCGTATTCGCTGGGCGAAGCCTCCTTGAGCGAACTGCTGTTGGCGCGGCGTCAATCGATGGAGGCCGCAGCATCCGCGGAAGCCATGCAGCTCGACGCGCTGGAAGCACAGGCACGCCTGCTGCTCGATGCGCATCTGATCTGGCAGTTCGAGGAGCACTAATAGACTTGTCCACAAAAAACACAAAATTTGATCGACAACATTTTTGTGTTTTTGTGTCTTTTGTGATTTTTGTGGACAAGAATTTCTCTTCCGTGGATACCCCTTCAGCTTCTCGCGGCATCCTGGCGATCTACCCCACTCCTCCCGCCTGGTAGCACCAATGCCACGGTTCGTGGATAAAGCCAAGCGCGTTGTCGCGCGGATACGAGAGCGTGAAACCGAACCGGTCTGCATGGCGGCACAGCCAGCGGAACGCCTCGGTGTCTTCGAACGGCGCTTCGGTCGGCTCGCAGCCCGGCGTGTTGATGTCGATCGCGCGGCCGGTGTGATGCTCGCTGTAGCCGGGCGGCGCGCTGAGCGTGAGGATGGTTTCCATCGGCATGTCGCGCGCGATCTTGGCGCGAATGATCTCGATCTGCCGTTCGACACCGCGAAACGCGGAGACGATTTCCAGCACGACGCCCTCTTCCTGCGCCGCGTCTTTCATCGACCACCATGCCTGCGCCGCATCCGGCACGAGCAGGTGCTCGCGATTGCTCGCGTCGGTTTCGGCTGTCACCAGTTCACGCGCCTCTTCGTAAAACGGCAAGTTCTTGCGCGCGATGAGTTCACCGGGAATGCCCAGCGCTTCGAGCGCCAGGATGATGCGTTGTCGGTATGCGTGGCTCTGCATGGTAGTTTGACATTGCCGGTGTGATATCCCCCGGCGGGCGTGTCGGGATAATGCGGATGAATGAAGGAAGTTTATCCGCAGCGAGAGGATTTTTGTCCACGGAAAACACGGAAAACACGGAAATCAACAAGAATTTTTCTGTGTTTTCCGTGTTTTCTGTGGACATCAATAGTATCGCCGATCAGGACTGCAGCTCGTCAACACCCCAGTCCCACGTCGAACCTCAGATCGCAGCCGCGATCGCCTGCCCCGCGTCCGTGGTGGACGCCTTGCCGCCGAGGTCCGGTGTGACCGCGCCATCGAGGATGCTCTGTTCGATCGCTTTCAGAATGGCGTCGTGCGCGGCGGTGTAGTTGGCGTCGCCCTGGCCGAGGAAGTCGAGCATCATCGCGCCGGACCAGATCATGGCGATCGGGTTGGCGATGTTCCTGCCGTAGATGTCCGGTGCGGAACCGTGCACCGGCTCGAACAGCGAGGGGAACTTGCGTTCCGGGTTCAGGTTCGCCGAGGGCGCAATGCCGATGGTGCCGGTGCAGGCCGGGCCGAGGTCGGACAGGATGTCGCCGAACAGGTTGGACGCGACCACCACGTCGAAACGTTCCGGGCTCATCACGAAACGTGCGCACAGGATGTCGATGTGGTACTTGTCCCACTTCACATCGGTATAGTCCTTTGCAATGGCTTCCACGCGCTCGTCCCAGAACGGCATGCTGATGGAGATGCCGTTCGACTTGGTGGCGGAAGTGAGGTGTTTCTTCGGGCGGCGCTGCGCGAGTTCGAAGGCGTACTTCAGCACGCGGTCCACGCCGTGGCGCGTGAACACCGCTTCCTGCAACGCGAATTCGCGTTCGCTGCCCATGAACATGCGGCCGCCGACGGAGGAGTATTCGCCTTCGGTGTTTTCGCGCACCACGTAGAAATCGATGTCGCCCGGCTTCTTGTTGGCCAGCGGGCACGGCACGCCCGGCATCAGGCGCACTGGACGCAGGTTGATGTACTCATCGAACTGGCGGCGGAACTGGATCAGCGATCCCCACAGCGAAATGTGGTCGGGCACGGTGGCCGGCCAGCCGACCGCCCCGAAGAAGATCGCCTCGAACTGGCTCAACTGCTCGAACCAGTCGTCCGGCATCATCTTGCCGTGCTGCAGGTAGTAGTCGCAGTTGGCCCATTCGAAGGTGGTGAATTCCAGCGCGATGTTGAACTTGCGCGCGGCGGCCTCTACGGCGCGCAGGCCTTCCGGCATCACTTCCTTGCCGATGCCGTCGCCGGCGATGACGGCAATCTTGTGTGTTTTCATCATGCTTCTCCTGGGTCTGGAATCGATGGATGGCACAAGCATAATCCAGAACAGTTCGTTTACAATGCCTCGGTATGTGAATTGACTATGCACATATCGTGAATAATGACCTGGCCAATGAAGATCTGCGGGTGTTCGTGACGGTAGCGCGCAAGGCGAGCTTCGCCGGCGCCGCTGAAGAATTGGGCATGTCGCCCGCCTATATCAGCAAGCGCATCGGCATCCTCGAGCAGGCGCTCGGCGTGCGGCTGTTCCACCGCACCACGCGGCGCGTTGTCGTCAGCGAGGACGGCGAGCGCGTCTATGCCCGTGCGCAGGCGATCCTCGAGCACATCGACCACCTGTACGATGAGGTGTCCGCCACCCGCCGCATGCCGCGCGGTCAGTTGCGCATCTGCAGCAGCTTCGGTTTCGGTCGCAACGTAGTAGCGCCGGCCATCGCGCAACTGGTCGAGAAATATCCCGCGCTGCAGGTCCGGTTCGAAGTGTTCGACCGGCTAATCGATATTGCCAGCGAAGGTATCGATCTCGACATCCGGGTCGGCGACGACATTGCGCCGCACCTGATCGCCAAGCGGCTGGCATCCAACTACCGCATCCTGTGCGCCTCGCCGAAATATCTGGCGAGGCGCGGCACGCCGAAGACCCTGCATGAGCTGTCCAATCACGATTGCCTGGTGATCAAGGAGCGCGACCATCCGTTCGGCGTGTGGAAGCTGCGCAGCGGCGCGCAGGAAACGACGGTCAAGGTAACCGGCCCACTGTCGTCGAACCATGGCGAGATCGTGGTGCGCTGGGCCATGGAAGGCGCGGGCATCATGCTGCGGTCGATGTGGGATGCCGCGCCGCACCTCGCGCGCGGCGAGCTGGTCAGGGTGCTGCCAGAGTATCGGCAGGATGCGAACATCTGGGCGGTGTATCCGCAACGGCTGACGGGCTCGGCGAAGATCCGCGTGTGCGTCGAATTTTTCCAGAACTATTTCGCCGAGCGCGAGAAGCCGTCGACGCCGCCTTCGGTGCGCGGTACACCCGCACGGCGGCGCGGTCCTTAGAATTCCTCCCAGTCCCCACCCGCCACCCGGAGCGTCTTTGCCCGTTCCGGAGAAGGCCGCGACAGCGCGCCTGTTTTCGTGGCCGGCCGCACCGGCAGCCTGGTTACCCGCTCCGGTTGCGCCGGCGCGGGTTCTGCAGAGGTCGGCGCCATGCCGCTTTCCAGCCTGAACACGCTCATCGCCTCCGACAGCTGCTGCGCCTGGCGGCTCAGGCTTTCCGCCGCTGCGGCGGCCTGCTCCACGAGCGCGGCATTCTGCTGCGTCATGCCGTCCATCTGCCCGATGGCCCGATCCACTTCTTCGATGCCCGCGCGCTGCTCCTGGCTGGCGGCGGTGATCTCGCCCATGATGTCGGCCACCCGCTTGACGGAAGCGACGATCTCTTCCATGGTGTTGCCGGCGATGTCGACCAGCTTGCCGCCGGCATCCACCTTCTCCACCGAGTCCGCGATCAGCGCCTTGATTTCCTTGGCGGCGCCGGCCGAGCGCTGCGCGAGGTTGCGCACTTCGGAAGCCACCACGGCAAAGCCGCGCCCCTGCTCGCCCGCGCGCGCCGCTTCCACCGCCGCGTTCAGCGCCAGGATGTTGGTCTGGAAGGCAATGCCGTCGATCACGCCGATGATGTCGACGATCTTGCCCGAGCTTTCCTTGATCGACCCCATGGTAGCGACCACCTGGCCGACCACATCGCCGCCCCTGGCCGCGACTTCCGAAGCGGACACGACAAGCTGGGTCGCCTGCCGCGCATTGTCGGCATTCTGCTTCACCGTGCCGGTCAGTTCCTCCATGGAGCTGGCGGTTTCCTCCAGCGCGCCGGCCTGCGTCTCGGTGCGCGCCGACAGGTCGGCATTGCCGGACGCGATCTCGCGCGAGGCAATGGCGATGGTTTCGGTGCTGCTGCGCACCGCGCCGACGGTGCGCACCAGGCTGTCGTTCATCTCCTTGAGGGCGCGCAGCACTTCGCTGATCTCGTCGCCGCCCGTCACTTCCACATGCGAGCCGAGATCGCCGGCCGCCACTTTCTTCGCAATCGCGACCGCGCTGCGCAACGGGTTGGTGATGCTGCGTGTGATCTGCCAGGCGCACACGGCGCCAATCGCCATCGCGGCCGCCGAAATGGCGAACAGGATCAGTTGCAGGCGTTTGCCGGCGCTGATCGTCGTATCGAGGATGCTTGCCGATGCCGCCTGCTCGCTCTCCACCAGCTTGTCGATCTGCGCGAGCACCTGCTGGTTCAGCGGATCGATCTTGCCGGTGATGGTCTTGCCGGCGCCTTCCGTATTGAACGCGACCGCCTGCCCCAGGGCTTCCTTGAGCAGGCCCGCAATGTCCTTCTGCAGGCGCGCGACGTCGGCGATGATCGCCTGCTCGTCGCCGCTCAGTCCGAGTGCCGTGAGCTTGTCGAGCGCCTCGTCATAGCGTTTCTGCTGCGCCGTCACCTTGACGTTTTCCTTTTCCATGGCGCTGACTTCGGACAGCATGCCGATGTTGCGCATGGCGATACCGGCGGACAGCAATGCCGTACGCATGGTATTGGCCTGCATGATCTTGCTGCTCGCCAGCGTCAGCCCGCCCGCCATGTGGCTGCTGCTCCGGTTGCTGATGACGCTGCCGGCGATGAGTGTCGCGAGCAGCAGCGCCAGGACGATGGCGAAACCGCCGCCGAGTCGTGCTCCAATCCGCAAGTTGTTCAAGCGCATGGGATCCTCCCTGCCTATTCAGAGTTGTCTTGATGCGAGACGGGCAAGGCGCAGCGCGGCGCCCGCCTTGCCATCGCTCGGGTCTACCGGTTTATTTCGACTTGTACTTCGCCAGCGTGGCCTGCCATCCGCTGTCTTTCGCCATGTCCGCGACGGCTTCATTGATGATCTTCAGCAGTTCCGGACTTTTCTTCGGAACGAGGACGTGGCGCGCATAGGTGCTCTGCGGGGTCGGCGCAATATAGAGCTTGCCGGTCAGGTCCATCTCGTGCAGCAGGTAGTTGGCGGTGGAACGCGGCAGAAGCGTCACTTCGATGCGGCCCGCTTCCAGCTTGCGCAGGTTGCTGCGCTCCTTGTCCGCATCCTCGCGCTGGATCGCGCCGGCGCTCACCAGTTCATCGATGCCGGCGTAGTTGTGGCCGGCGATGCCGCCGAAATGCTTGCCCTTGAGCGATGCGGGGTCCTTGTAGTCCACCTTGTGCGCCGCGTTCGACAGAATCACGTTGGCGTCGTCCATGACCTGGCCGGACCACAGGTAGGTGGTACGGTCCTTGTCCTTGAACCACATCGGATTGACCCAGGCCACGACACCGCGAAAATCCGGCGCGGCCATCGCCTTGTCGAGCTGCGCGCGCGACACGACCTCGATCTTGAAGCTCGGATTGCCCTTGGATTTCTTGTTGAGGAAATCGATGAAGTCGTAGGTCAGGCCCTTGCCGCCGTCGACGACGAATGGCGGGTGGTTGTGATAGGTGTAGACGGAAACCGTGTCGGCCATTGCCGGCAGCATGCTCATGGACGCGGCGGCGAGAAATCCGAAGACAACGTTCCTGAACAGGGAGGTGCGAAATGTTTTCATGTTGATACCCGATTGAGTGTGCGATTCCTGGTTGCCGGCGCCGGCCATGCAGCCGGACGCCGGCGGCTGTGGATCAGCCGGCCTGCTTAAAACGTATGGCGGATGCCGGCATTGAAGGCGCGGTCGCCCGAGCCGCCTTCGGTGGCATTGCCGACCGTATAGAATCCGCCGGCGCTGCCCGCGGTATTCGCGACCGTGTTGTCGATGCGTGCCCACGATGCATACAGGTTGGTCCGCTTCGACAGCGCGTAGGTGTAGCCGAGCGCGAACTGGTTGGCATCGTTGGCGGCGGCGGTCCGGTCGTTCTTGCGGATGTACGAGGCAAGGAAGGTGCCAGCGCCATACGGCACGCTCACGCCGAGCAGCACGTCGCGCGAATCGGCCTGCCGCACGTTGGTGTTGCCGGTATACGCGCCCTTGTTGACGGCATAGGCAAGGTGCATGGTGGCCGCGCCGAAGTTGTACTTGCCGCCGAACACGGTGACCTTGGCGCTGTTGGCTGCGGTTGCGTCATTCACGTTGTTGTAGGCCAGGCGCAGCGTGAGCGGACCGCGGTTGTAGCCGAGTTGTCCGCCGATGGTGCGCGATGCCGATGCCTTGCCGGCCACTTCGCCAAAGCCGTAGGTCACATCCGCGCTCAATCCGCTCACGAGCGGCATGGCGTATTTCACGCTGTTGTTGGTGCGCGCCGCATTGCCGCCGCCGGTCGGCGTGCCGCCCTGCGACATCAGGTTGGCGGAGTTGCCGGCAAGGCCGCAGCCGAACGGATCGATTTCGCCGCACAGCGAGAGGAAGATCGGTGTGTATTGACGACCCATGGTCAGCGCGCCGACACCGCCCTTCAGGCCGACGAATGCCTGGCGTCCGAACAGCGCGCCGCCCTGCAATGCCGCGCCCGTGTCGACGGCAAACCCGTTCTCCAGCACGAAGAGCGCGGACATGCCGCCCCCGAGATCCTCGGTACCCTTGAACCCGAGGCGGTTGCTGTCCTGCATGCCGCTGCTCACCTTGGTGACCGAGCCGGCGGTGCCGCCCGTCTGGTGATCGAGGCCCGCGTCGACCACGCCGTAGATCGTGACGGCCGATTGCGCCGACGCGCTGCCGGCGAACGATGCGAATGCTGCGAGTACTGCAACTGCGAGAAGCGACTTCTTCATTATGTATTCATCCCTGGTGATTAAGTGCATGGCCCGCGATGCGACATGCGGATGCCTGTCGTGCGCGCGTCGCCGCAATTTCCGGTCGCCCCGAAAAAGAAACCGTCCATCAAGTCGCGCGGCGCGCGCCGGTTTCCAATTTGCACATTCCATGCCATGCAAGCCGATTGCAGGCGTGGCGCGGCCTTGCCGCTTTTTTCATCAGTGGAGGAAAGTGAATTGTCGATGCCGATTCCCGAAAGCAGAAAGCGCCGGCTCTCGCTTTCAGGAACGGCAATGCAGCTTTGTTAATCCCTGCGTGGAATAGGGCCTTGTCAGACGACGTGCAGGAGAATGGCGAGGTAATGGCATGCGCTCCCGCACAGTACGAACAGGTGCCAGATGCCATGGCCGTGCAGAAGGCGTTCGTCCAGCACATAGAATGCAAGACCGAGGGTGTACGCGGCGCCGCCGGCGGCGAGCCATGCGAAGCCGCTCCAGCTCAGTGCCGAAATCAGCGGCACGACGGCCACCAGCGCCAGCCAGCCCATCAGGACGTAGATGGCGATCGATAGCAGGCGCGCGCCTTTCGCAAGCCAGATCTCCTGCACGATGCCGACGGCGGCCAGCGCCCATATCGTGCCGAACAGCGTCCATCCAAGCGGACCGCGCAGCGTCACCAGTGTGAATGGCGTATAGGTGCCCGCGATCAGCAGGTAGATTGCGCAGTGGTCGAACTTGCGCATCACGTCCTTCGCCCCGCCACGCAGGCTGTGGTACAGCGTCGAGACCACATAGAGCGCGAGCAGCATCGCGCCGTAGATACTGAGACTGACGATCTTCCACGGATCGCCGACACGCGCGGCCATCACGATCAGAAGCGTTGTTCCGCACGCTGCCAGCACGGCGCCGGCCAGGTGACTGATGCTGTTGAATCTCTCCCCGTAATACATTCCTGCGAATCCTTGTGTGCACGATAGAACTGCCGCGCATTCCATCATAGCGAGGGACGCGCTTCGGCACCACCTGGGGCGGCACTGCTTTGCGATTCGTCAATTGACTTTCTGACAGCGCGCGCGCCGGTTCTGCACACTGCAACCGAATTCCGATTACTATTGTCGGCGGACAATTTCCTCAACGCATTCAGGGTCATTCAACGCCATGGCTACATCAAATCACACTCCCATCCGCTTCGACGGCCAGGTTGCCATCGTGACAGGCGCCGGCGGCGGCCTCGGACGTTCCCATGCATTGCAGCTCGCCGCGCGCGGCGCGAAGGTCGTCGTCAACGATCTCGGCGGTTCGCGTGACGGCACCGGCACATCGGATGCGGCCGCACAGGTCGTCGCCGAAATCGAGGCGATGGGCGGTGAAGCCA
>JAKACN010000306.1 GCA_021821365.1 Pseudomonadota bacterium
TGCATGACAACACGCTGCTGGAAGAACTGATCAAGCTGCCGGAATGGAAGAAGTTTTCCGCCACGCTCACCACCACGCAACGCGCCCCGCTCGCGCTGATCGTGCCGAAGGTCGACACCAACACCACCACCTTCCTCACGCAGGTCGTGCAGGACTGGATGTCCAGCGGTTACCTCGAGCAACTAACGAAGAAAGCGGTGCAGAACATCGCGTTCGAGGTGTACCTGGATCAGGATGTGCCGGATTGCCATTGAGCTGACGATTTATCCGCCCTGCTGTGGTCTGCTCTCGCCCTGAGGGTAATTTCCTTCAATACGCCCCCGCCGCCGTTCGCTATCGTGTGCCCCGTTCAACAATGTTTCACACCACGGGGAATACCAATGAGCATGATCGTTTCCATGGCGGCGTTCGCCCTCGCTTCGTCCATCTCGCCCGGGCCGGTGAACGTCGTCGCGCTGGGCAGCGGCGCGCGCTACGGATTCACCGCCAGCATGCGCCACGTCACCGGCGCGACCATCGGATTCTGCCTGCTGCTCCTGCTGACCGGCCTCGGCCTGCATGAACTGCTTGCCCGATGGCCGCAACTCGCGAGCGCGATCACATGGAGCGGCGCAGCGTTTCTTCTCTTCATGGCCTATCGGCTCGCGCGTGATTCCGGAGAGCTGGAAGCCGGCGATGCGGCCAAACGGCCTTCACTCGCGTATGGTGCGGCGATGCAGTGGCTCAACCCGAAAGCATGGCTCGCCGCCGTTGCCGGCATGGGAACCTATGCCGCGAACGGGGAAAGCGCCGCAGTGTGGCTATTCACCGGCGTGTACTTCGTGATCTGCTATGCATCGATTGCCTGCTGGGCCTGGGCGGGGGCATCGCTTCAGAAATACCTGCGGGACGCAAGGCGCGTCCGCGTATTCAATCTCGCCATGGCCGTCCTCCTCGCGGGCAGCGTATTCCTGCTACTCAAGGGCTGACGCGCACTATGGCGCCAACGCGCGGTACTGCCCCGGTGTCGCGGCAGTGAGCCGCTTGAAGGTGCGCTGGAAATGCGCCTGGTCCGCGAACCCGGCCTCCAAGGCCACGTCGGCAATCGGTCGCCCGCGCCTGAGCTGCGCCTTGCCGTACTGGATGCGGCGATTGGTCTGGTATTCATGCGGCGCGACGCCGTAGCGCTTCCTGAATGCGCGGATGAGATAGGAAGCAGACAGATCGGCTGCCGCGCAGATGTCATCCAGCTTGAGCGAATGGGTGAAATTGTCGTCGATGTAGGCCGCCGCACGCTCCACCTTCCCGCCGCCATCGACGGTGACCGAAGGGCCGGGTTCCAGTTCGCTCTGCAGGCTTGAAATGAAACCGAGAATCGAGACATGCCGGTTCAGGTGATCGCTGTCCCGGTCGGTCAATGAGGTGCACAGAGCGTTGAACGCGGTGTACAGGCGGGGCGAATACCTGGCGTTCGTCGAGAAGGGCTGGAACGTCGTGCCTGTGCTTCCTCGCAGGCCGCCCTGGACATGCGCCAGCCAATTGGTGTCCACATAAAACATGCGATAAGACCAGGGTTCGTCGCCGATTGGATTGCAGGCATGGACTTCACCTGGATTCATGACCACCAGCGCTCCCTCGCCTACCTGCTGCTTGTGCTGGCCGTTGATGTAAGTGCTGTGGCCGCTGGTGATCACGCCCACCGAAAACGTCTCGTGCCAGTGCCGGTCGTAGCAGACCTTGCGGCCATCCTGCACCCAGCGAGCTTCGACAAAGGGCAGCGTTGGGTCGCGCCAGAAGACGGGGGTTGAGGCGGTGTTGGTCGGGCGAGGCATGTTTGGAGTGTTTCGGTCTCGGTGAGGTGGGTGAAATTCTGGAAGCTGATTTTAGATCTGAGACGGCACGCGCCATCGATTGGTGAGTTTTAGCATAGCACGACGGCGGGTGGCGGACGCTGCGTTGGTACATGGCCATTGCTGGTCATGATTGCGTCGTCGAACGCATTTGAATCCCCAGTGCTGTAGGCTGAGATGAAATCCTAGCCTACTGAACTGTCGAGTACGGCTGTTTGCAGCCATTTCGCTACGTCACTTCACCGGCGGTTTTAGACTTATTACCGCCATCCGATGACAGAGCATCAAAGGCAGGATGCGACCCTAAGCGGAAGTACAGCTTTCTCAAAAGCGGACGCGTAGAGGGCTGCTCATCTGACCTGCGTCATTTGCAGGGTCGATATGGCGCTGTCCCTTGCGTAAATATCATAGTTTCTTTTCCCAAAATTCCTGGTCAAAGGACTGTCCGTACTTCTCTAAGTTTGACCGGATATCATAGGGTTCGAAACCATACTTCTTATACAGATCCCTTGCATCTTTCAAGCAACTATACGTTTCTAGGCGTATCGACCTTATATTAAATTCTTGCGAATGGTGTATGACCTTTTCCATTAATTGCCTTGCTATTCCGTATCCCCTGAATTCTTTTTTTACCAGCAAAAAATTTATGAATGCTGCCTGATTTTGGGTTAATGAAACTGCGATTGAACCGACACGGTCGTGACCTGCCTGAGCAATCCATATTTTGTTAAATTCACACTGCTTTTCCAAGAACCCAACAACCTTCTTAGCTATATCAACTTCAAAAGTTGAATTGAAATTGAATTGCTCGGAATACGATGCGCCATGGATTGATATTAACCACCCAATGTCGCCTGGAACCGGATTTCTGATTGTAATCTCCATAAGCTTTTCCCATTTTGGATGTTTCGGGCATGCCCATCAGGGCTGACGACGGTGAACTATAGACAGCGCCGACGCATGTTGCCCTAGAGAAGTTGGCAAAGCAATTTGGGTTATTAACCTTTATCGGACAGCGGTATCTAGAGGTATGCAACAGCGCTAACAGGCTGCTTATGGCCGGCTGCAGCATGTAGGCCGCCAAAGCTGATCAGCAGCTTCTGCTGCATCACGGGCGTTCAGGACATGTGCATGCCCGTCCGCCTTGGGCCGCTTATTGCCCGCGGCCCGTAAAGAGCGTATATACACCTCCAACCCGAACTCGTCAGTCCCCTCCGCTGACCGGAAAAAGGGTATTGCCCACTCCGCACCCATCGACCCAATCTCCCCTCACTCCTCCCCCGCCCCCAATCGCACCGTATACTGCCCCGTCTTCTCATCCCGCACCATCAGCAGCATCCCGTGCTTCTGCGCATCCTCGATCAGCTCCTTGAATGAGCGATACCCGTAAGCCGATTCATTGAAGCCCGGCCGCCGCCGCTTCATGGTCTGCTTGACCATCGAGCCCCAGATCTTGTCGTCGCCGCGTTCGGCGACAAGTGCTTCCACCGTTTCGACTGCGAAGTCGAGCACATCCTGGCGCTTGTCTTCCTCGCTCTTCGGCGCAGGCGCTTTCGCGGCGTCGTTCGCGGCCTTCTTCGCTGGCGCTTTCTTTTCGACGGGCTTGCGCTTGGGCTTCTGCTCGCGCACGAGGTCGTCGTAGAAGATGAATTCGTCGCAGTTGGCGGCAAGCAGGTCGGAGGTAGAGTCCTTGACGCCGATGCCGATCACGTACTTGTTGTTCTCGCGCAGTTTGGAGACCAGCGGCGAGAAATCGGAGTCGCCGCTGATGATGACGAAGCAGTCGACGTGCGATTTGGTGTAGCAGAGGTCGAGCGCGTCGACGACCATGCGGATGTCGGCGGAGTTCTTGCCGGACTGGCGCACATGCGGGATTTCGATCAGCTCGAATGCGGCTTCGTGCATGGGCGCCTTGAAGTCCTTGTAGCGGTCCCAGTCGCAATAGGCTTTCTTGACGACGATGCTGCCTTTCAGCAGCAGGCGTTCCAGCACGCGGCGGATGTCGAAGTGCGCGTAGCGTGCGTCGCGCACGCCGAGGGCGATGTTCTCGAAGTCGCAGAACAGCGCCATGTTGCTGATCTCGAATTGGCCTGCCATTGCTTGCTCCTTTGTTGTTGTCGAGGACATTCTTTCCAATCCGAAAGGGTACACCGAAAGCATGCGTAGTTGCGCAATCATCGCCGCTTTTGCGCTTTGTTGAACATGCAGCGCATTCCGCTGGCTCCGCAGGTTCCCGCATTCTATATTTTGCGAAAACAAGGAGGAGACACCATGCATGACAGCGAAGACCGTCCGCATTCCTTGCGGCGCAGAAAACTCCTCGGGCGCCTTGGCGCGCTCGGCGCCTCGTTGACCTCATTTCCCGCTCTCGCCGCACAGGTCACGCTGCCCTTCGACAACGGCGAGCGCGACGTAATCGCCTTTCCGCAGAAGCGCCCGCTGATCGTGGTGACGAACCGCCCGCCGCAACTGGAAACGCCGTTCGCACTCTTCAATGAAGGGCCGATCACGCCGAACGATGCATTTTTCGTGCGCTACCACTGGAGCGGCATTCCGACCTCGATCGCGCCGGAAAGCTATCGCCTGCGCGTGGGCGGTACAGTGAACACGCCGCTGGAACTGTCGCTGGACGATGTCAGGCGCCTGGCCGATCCGGCGGAGGTGACCGCGGTGAACCAGTGCTCGGGCAACAGCCGCGCATTGTTTACGCCGCGCGTCAATGGCGGGCAATTGGGCAACGGTGCGATGGGCAATGCGCGCTGGACCGGCGTGCCGCTGAAGAAGGTGCTGGAGAAGGCCGGCGTGAAGGCGGGCGCCGTGCAGGTGGCATTCAACGGCCTCGACAAGCCGCCGGTGGGCAACGGGCCGGATTTCATCAAGGCGCTCGACATCGACCATGCGCTGGACGGCGAAGTGATGCTGGCCTGGAGCATGAACGGCGAGGACCTGCCGATGCTGAACGGCTATCCGCTGCGGCTGGTGGTGCCGGGGTATTACGGCACCTACTGGGTAAAGCATTTGTCCGACATCACGGTGCTGGACAAGCCGTTCGAGGGCTTCTGGATGAACCCGGCCTATCGCATTCCGGACAATGCCTGCGCGTGTGTCGCGCCGGGCACGACGCCGGCGAAGACGGTGCCGATCGCGCGCTTCAATGTGCGCTCCTTCATCACCAGCCCGGCCGACGGCGCGCAGTTGAAGGCCGGACGGGAAACGGTGGTGCGCGGCATTGCCTTTGACGGCGG
>JAKACN010000307.1 GCA_021821365.1 Pseudomonadota bacterium
TCTGCTGTTCGCTCGAATCGCGCTGCAACGACCGCTGCAAGTCCGGCTCGCGCGCGGTGGAGCAAATCGTTCATCTGTTTGCGGCGCTGATGCCGGCCCGCCTGCACCGACGCTTCAACTTCCGCGGGGCGCAGTACTTCGCCGTATTTTTGTCACTGTGCGCCGTCATCGCCTTTCTCCTCGGCGTCGTGTACATGGGCGAAGGCATGGACGCGCCGGACCGCGAGCTTGAGCATGTGTTCATCAAGGTGTTTTCCCTGATGGCGGTGCTGGCGGCGGCATGCGCATGGTGGGTGGTGCTGGCGACCGAAAGCCGGCACATTGCGCATGAGGAGTCGGAACGCCAGAACGGACTTCTGCAGAAGGAAATCGATGCTCACCGGCGAACCGACAGTTCGCTGCAGAAGGCAAAGGAAATGGCGGAGGCGGCCAGTCAGGCGAAAACACGCTATGTCGCGGGCATCACTCACGAGCTGCGGACTCCCCTGAACAGCATCCTCGGCTATGCGCAAATCCTGCTCAGGAGGCCCGACCTGACCGGTGATCTGCGCGACGCGGTCGGCACCATCCAGCACAGCGGCCAGCATATGCATGCGCTCATCGACGGTCTGCTTGACCTTGCGCGCATCGAAGCGGGACGCCTGCGCCTCGACACGACGGCGCTGCCGTTTGCCGAGTTTCTGTCGCAAGTGGCGCGCATGGTGCGGCCGCAGGCCGAAGCCAAAGGCCTTCGATTCATTCTGCAGACGCAGGGCCGTGTGCCTGGCTGGGTGCGGGCCGACGCCAAACGGCTGCGCCAGATCCTGATTAATCTGCTGGCCAATGCGGTGCGCTTTACCGATACCGGTGAAATCATCTTCCGGGTGGATTGCCGCCACGACGTCATCCGCTTCGAGGTGCAGGACACCGGCATCGGCATTGCCCCCCAGGACCAGGAGCGGATCTTCCTGCCCTTTGAACGCGGCCCTGCCGGCCGCCGCTCGAGCGAGTCGGGTACCGGTCTGGGGCTGACGATCACCCACTTGCTGACCGAACTCATGGGCGGCGAACTGACGTTGCGCAGCGCGCCCGGACAGGGAAGCACCTTCACGGTCCGACTGCACTTGACCGAGGTCCAGCCGGATTCGAAACGCGCGCCCCCGTCCGCGGGCTGCCTGCAACCGGTGACCGGGTATCTCGGGCCGCGACGCACCGCGCTTGTGGTGGATGACCAGATCTTTCAGCGCCAGTTGATGGCGAGCCTGCTGGCACAGCTGGGCTTCATCGTCAAAGAGGCAGCAAGCGGACGGGAATGCCTGGAAGTCATTCAGCAACTTCTGCCCGACATCATCCTGATGGACATTAACATGGGAGAGTTGGACGGCTGGAACACCGCCCGGGCCGTCCGTGCGACAGGTGCCAGCCTCCCCATCGTCATCGTCTCGGCGGACCTGCTCGAAAACAGGACCGACATGCTGGAGGCGATGCAATGCCAGGGATTTCTCGGCAAGCCGGTAGTCGAGTCGGAGTTGCTGGACATGCTCGCGCAGGTGCTGCAGCTGGAATGGGTGCACGAGAACCAGCCGCCGCCCTTGTCTCCGCTCCTGGCTGGAACTCCACCCGGAGGAGCGCGCCCGCTGCGCTTTCCCGCCGAACTGCGCCAGGACCTGCTGCACATGGCCCGCCTCGGCTATGCCAGCGGTCTGCGTCAGCTTCTGCGCGCCGCCGCTGACGATCATCCGGCCACAGCGGCGGACCTTCGCCTGCTGCACTCCTTTGTCGAACGCTTCGATTTCGATGCAATTATCTCGTCCCTGAAGGAAGTGGAAGATGAAGCCTGAGACGGCAACGGCTGGTCGCACTCACAGCCTGGGTTCGGTACTCGTTGTGGATGACGCCCTGGACTCGCTCGGCATGTTGTGCGACGCGCTTGCCACGGAAAAGTATGCGGTGCTGGCGGCACGCGACGCCGCCGAAGCGTTGCGGCGCCTGGAAATGACGATTCCCGATGCGGTGTTGCTCGATGCGGTCATGCCCGGGGAAAACGGCTTCGACCTATGCCGCAAGATCAAGGTTGAGCCGGCATGGAGCCACGTTCCCGTCATTTTCATGACCGGCCTGAACGACACCGAACAGATCGTGCATGCATTCTCATGTGGCGGCGTCGACTACGTCATCAAGCCACTGAAAATCCCGGAAGTGCTGGCGCGGCTGAGCGTCCACATCCGCAATGCAAATGCAGCCCGGATGGCGCGTGAAGCGGTCGATATCGCCGGAATGGGCATAGTCCTCCTGGACCGCCACGGCCGGACAGCATGGCGCTCGCCGCAGGCGATTCTCTTTCTGGAGGAGGCTTTCGGCACTGCCGATCATTTCTGGAACGCGCCTGCGGCCGACTGGTTGCAAGAAGCGGCGCGCTCCGAACAGGCACTGAAGATTCTGTCGAACGGAAACCGGATTCACGCACGCCGGCTGGGCCAGGCAGAGTTCGGCGAAACCATGATCCTGTTGCGCAGGCACATTGCGGAAGATGCAGGCCTTTCAACACGCCTGCCGGATATATTCCTGACGCCGCGCGAAGCGGAAGTGCTTTCCTGGCTGGCGAAGGGAAAAACCAACCGCGATATCGCCGACATTCTCGGCATGAGCCCGCGCACCGTGAACAAGCATCTCGAACATATCTTCGAGAAGCTCGGGGTGGAGACCCGCACCGCGGCCGCGGCTCTGGCAGGCAGACTGCAAAATCAAGGCGACAAGACATTGCCCCTCGGGCTGCCGGCGCACAACGCTCTCGTTCATCAGCCTGACGAATAACACGTGCATGGAGACCGGAAATCGCGACATGCGGCGGCCTCCTGGCCAGGCACTGCCCACATTCGCCTTCTCGCCCGCGCATCCATGCATTTGAAATGTCGCGCACGCAGTAACGTCGCTGCGCTGCCTCCACTGTGCTTCGTTGTCATGCCCGGTCCGCACTACTCATGGGCAGGCATCACGTTCCAGACGGTGCGCGGCACCAAAAAGAAGCGTCTCCCGCAGAATGTGCACCACGTCCTTGCAATTCGACCCGTCGATCAGCATGCATATTCCGTGGCACGCATTCTGCTAAAGAAATATGGAAAGGCAATCTCTGCCTTCAACCGAATATCGTAAAAGGATCGATGCGGCACCGGAGTACGGCGCCGCGGCTGCTGCGCGAAGTGAGCATATCGAATGGACACGTCCATTCAGTCTGGAAAAAGGACAGTAATGGACAAGGATGAGGATTTCGGGGAGCGCCCATTCCTGTTACACAAGTGGAGGAACCTTGCGGTCCTGTATCGACATGGCACGTGAACTTACGGTTCGCGTCGTGGTGCCGTCCCGCAGGAACGCGGCGCATGATTGGCAACTTCGGGCACCGGGTCGCATAGCCTCATGATGAAACGGAACATAGCCGATTCAGGCAGAAACGCCGTCGTCGCGGATCGTGCTCCTTTTCTGCCATGCCAGGCGCAGTTGAGGCTCGGGTTTTCATACGATGCCGCCAGGACCAGACTGATCGAGCGCAACCACTTCGGCCCGCTACGGGTCCAGAAACCGCTCTATCCCGAGAGCGGCGAGATTTGTCACGCAATTATGGTGCATCCGCCGGGCGGCATCGTGGCCGGAGACGAACTGACGATCACGGCCTCGGTGAAAACTGGCGCGAGCGCGTTGATCACCACACCCGGCGCGGCAAAATGGTACAAGGGCAACGACCGCGTTTCATGCCAGGACGTCCATCTGGAAGTGGGAGAAAACGCATCGCTGGAATGGCTTCCCCAGGAAACGATATTCTTCAATGCCGCCCATGCCCGACTGAACCAGACCGTCTCGCTTGCCAGGGGCGGCACCTATATCGGCTGCGACATTCTGTGCTTCGGCCGTAGCGCATCGGGCGAATTGTTCGATACCGGGCGCATCAGGCAGAACAGCAGCATTCGTCACGACGGGCGCGTCGTCTGGGTCGAGCAGGGCGCCATGGCGGGCGGCAGTTCGTCGATGCACAGCCCGCTGGCGCTCGCGGGCCGTTCGGTTTTCGCAACATTGATTGCGGTTGGCAAAGCACTCCGCCCATCACTCGTCGCAGCGGTGCGCGACGACGCCGGATCGGCGCTGAACACGCCGGATCTGTTCGGCGCGACGCAAATGAAATCGGTCCTGGTGGTTCGCTACCTGGGCAATTCAAGCGAAACAGCCCGACGATTGATGATGCGTGCGTGGCATCGCATACGACCGGAATTGACAGGTCGCGAACCCGTCACGCCGCGCGTCTGGAACACATAGGAGAAATACATGGAACTACTTCCAAGGGAGAAGGACAAGCTACTCATTTTCACGGCCGCGCTGCTCGCCGAGCGCCGCAGGGCGCGCGGCCTGAAGTTGAACTATCCGGAGACGGTTGCGTTGATCACCGCCGCCATCCTGGAAGGCGCGCGCGACGGCAGGACAGTCGCCGAACTGATGTCGGATGGCACGACGATATTGAGCCGCGCCGATGTGATGGAAGGCGTCGCCGAAATGATCCCCGATATACAGGTAGAGGCCACCTTCCCCGACGGCACCAAGCTCGTTACTGTCCACTGCCCCATACCATAAGCGCATGATGATTCCAGGCGAAATGCATCTAGAACCAGGCGATATCGAGCTGAATGTCGGACGCCGAGCCGTCGCGGTTACAGTCGCCAACACCGGCGACCGTCCAATCCAGGTCGGCTCCCATTTTCACTTCTTCGAAGCCAATCCTGCGTTGCGGTTCGAGCGCGACACCGCGTATGGCATGCGGCTCGACATCGCAGCCGGCACTGCCGTACGTTTCGAGCCAGGACAGGAACGCACGGTGCGGCTGGTGGCGCTCGCGGGCGACCGCATCGTTTATGGCTTCAATGCGCAGGTGATGGGAGAACTCAAATGACGAAAATCTCGCGCCAGGCATATGCCGAGATGTTCGGCCCTACAACGGGCGACCGAATTCGCCTGGCCGATACCGAGTTGTTTGTCGAGATCGAGAAGGACTTCACGACTTACGGCGAAGAAGTGAAATTCGGCGGAGGCAA